>JAURYC010000020.1 GCA_030654105.1 Deltaproteobacteria bacterium | reverse complement strand
CTGTTCTAAGTTCTTTCGCTCCCAGCCGAAATGGATGACTGGGGTGAGGAGTTTCACTCCATGGGACTTAAAATCGATAGCCGATTTGACGGCATAGGGGAAGGCCTGAACGTAAGGACAGGTGAAGGACCGGTCCAGGGATGGATGGCTTAAGGGCATGTTGATTACGCTGGGCAGGAAAATCGTGTTCACCCCTTTATCGATCAGGTCCAAAAGATGGCCGTGGGCCACCTTGATCGGGAAGCAAGTTTCAGATACGCTCTTCTCCACCCCTTTATTGATGAGCCGCTTATTGGTCCTTTCGGAAATGACCAGGCGGAACCCCAAAGAAGAGAAGAATGTTCTCCAGAAGGGCATAAGCTCATGGAAATGGAGCAAGCGCGGAATGCCGATGGTCGGTGTATCTGCGGCCAAGGATTTCTCCTCTACATAGGAGGCCATCAGGGCCTCTTCGCGCTCGGCAAAGAGGTCGGGGAGATCCTCGCGGCGTTGGCGCGTCCGGTCCACCTCATATTTCTCGCAGCGGCTCCCGTAGAACAGGGGTTTCTCTCCCTGGACCGTGACCTTGCGGATCTCGCAATGGTTAGGGCATTCCTTGCACTCAAAAGAGCTGAGCTCATAGGGCCGGTTACTTAAGTCCCATCCTTTGAAGTTGGTCTTACCGGATTTGTTTTCCTCCATGGCCAAAAGGGCACAGCCGATGGCCCCGGTTACCTCGTTGTGCTCAGGCACGGTGATCTTCTTGCCCGTCACCTTCTCGAAGGCTGCCACTACTCCCTTGTTAAAGGCGGTCCCGCCCTGGAAGAAAATATTATGGCCTACCCGTTTTTCTCCCACTACCTTGTTCAGATAATTGAGAACGATCGAATAGGAAAGGCCTGCGATCAGGTCTCTGTTCTTGGCTCCCTTTTGCTGATGGTGGACGAGGTCTGATTCCATGAAGACCGTGCAGCGCTCGCCAAGAGAGATCGGAGATGGGGAGCTCAAAGCCAGTTGGCCGAACTCTTCCTTGATGGAGATTCCCAATTTTTCAGCCTGCTCTTCCAGGAATGAACCTGTCCCCGCAGCGCAGACTTTATTCATCTCGAAGTCTACAATGGCACCCCGATCCAGGGAGATGTACTTGGAATCCTGGCCGCCGATCTCGAAGATTGTGTCGACATTCGGGTCAATATGCGCCGCCGCGGTGGCTTGGGCGGTGATCTCGTTGCGGATGACGTCTGCACCCACGAAGTCTCCGGTAAGGTATCGGCCAGAGCCTGTGGTGCATACCCCCTTGATCTCTACCAGGTGGCTAACTTCATCACCCACCTCTTTCAAGCCCTGACGGATGGCTTCGATGGGCCTGCCGGCAGTCATCAAGTAGCGTTTAGAAAGAACCTTCTTGTTCTCGTCGAGGACGACCACATTGGTGGAGATGGACCCCACATCAATACCCAAATAGGCGGGAATCTTTTTCTCTCCCGGGGTTCCTTGCAGAAGCTGCCAGGTGTTTTCCTTCTGATGGTGTTCGGATAGGGAAAGCGGCTCAAGAGTCACATCCGGCGTGCCTGGACGATTCACATATTCCCGCAAACGCTCCAGTCCTCCAAATTTCTTCCATTTTTCCGGGGCCTCCAGGGTAAGAAAGGCCGCCCCGATGGCTCCCATGGAAGCGAAATGCTTGGGGATGATGAACTCGTTTTCTTTTAATTCTAAGACATCGAAGAAGGCCTTGCGCATGCCGGCATTGGCTGCCACGCCGCCCTGAAAAGAGATCGGGCGAAGGAAATTCTTCCCCTTGCCGATGTTCGACCGAAAGTTGCGGGCCAGGGCATAACATAGGCCGGCGACGATGTCGTAATCCGGGGTGGCGCCCTGCTGCAGATGAATCATATCGGTCTTGGCGAAGACGCTACACCTGCCCGCGATGCGGGGAGGAGTCTTGGATTTCAGAGCCAGGTTGCTGAATTCTTCTATGGTCAATTGCAGACGGTTAGCCTGCTGGTCCAGGAAGGAGCCGGTTCCCGCAGCGCAGATGGTATTCATGGAAAAATCCAGGATTTTATAATCGCCGTTTTGGGGGTCGCTTTCCGCCAGGATGAGTTTGGAATCTTCTCCGCCCATCTCGATGATGGTTTTCACTTGGGGATAGAAGAAGATGGTGGATTTGCCCTGGGCAATGATCTCGTTGACAAACTCGCCACCCAACAACTTGGCAATGAGCTTACCAGCCGTTCCCGTGACCGAGATGCTCTGAATCCTCTCCGCGGGGACCCGGGAAAGGATCTCGGTAAGGACGGCCAGAACCGTTGCTAATGGTTGGCCTTTGGTGCGGGTGTAATGCTCTTCCACGACGTTTTTTTGGTCATCGATCAGGACGGTGTTAGCGCTAACAGATCCAACGTCCAATCCTAAGTGCAGGCCATCTTTTTTCATCCGATCGTAAAACCTCCGTCACAAGAAATTTCAATTACGGAATCGTGCCCGGGGGGAAAAGGGGCGAGAAAATTCGGAGATTTCAAAATATAAACCTTTCTCCCCAACCCCAATGATTTATATCATATAAAAATCTTAGGGAAAAGGGGAAAGAGGAAAGTCCTTGACTTTCTTGTTCTATCCCCTTAGTATAAAAAATTGTCGGGGCGTAGCGCAGCCTGGTAGCGCACCTGCTTCGGGAGCAGGGAGTCGCTGGTTCAAATCCAGTCGCCCCGACCAGAACTTTTAAGAAATAAACTCCCAGGAGTCCTTTTGCTTTAAATGACCTTCTCTTTTCCCTCCTGAAAATTCCTCTTATCGCCAAAAACCTTCCTTTTTTATTTTTTTTCGGATCTGCGAATTTTTTTGTAAAAATTTGTAAAAATTTTCTTGACAATATAAAAATATACTGTACATTTAGTAACTTTAAGTGTATTTGAGGTTCATTTTCCCAGAAGGGAGGGAGACCTTCATGGCCACCCAACGGTCTGAGAAAAAAAAGAAAAAAGCCCCGGCCAAGAAGCCACCGGTTAACCTCAAGAAAAAGAAAAAACTTATTAAACCTAAACCACCCAAGAAAAACATGATCAAAACCCCTGTAAAACCAGCAGTGAAAACTAAAATACCTAGCAAAGGCCCTCCCATAAAGGCCACAAAGGATGCGAAAGAGGGAATCCGGAAATTGCTTTTAGCGATGCGGGACAAGTTAGTCAAGGAAATCTCCGAAAACCGTATCCCTGAACCTTTGACGGCCCCATCCAACATCGGAGACTTGGTTGATCAGGCCGGGGATGAGCGTGATCGAGAACTTTCCCTCCTCCTCACGGGCCGGGACAAAGAAAAGCTTATGGCGATCACCGAGGCCCTGGAAAAAATCAAAGAAGGGACATACGGCATATGTGAGGAATGCGGAGAAAAGATTGGCCAGGGTCGTCTGAAAGTGATGCCGTTAGCCAAGCTGTGCGTATCGTGCCAATCAAAACTGGAAAAAGAAATGAGCATTCTAAGAAAGACGGAAGAAGACCTCACTTACCAAGGGTTGGCCTATGCTACCAGCATAGAGGAAGAAGAAACCTAAAGATTCAAGGATCTGGGTTAGTTCCTCTCCTGCTCCTTAATCCCGGTACCTGCCGGGATTAATTTTTTATCATTCTTCTCCATATTCCTTTCACCTTTGTTTTAATTGCTCGGCTGTAAACGGCCGTAATTTTTAAGAATATTTTCATCGGGAAAGATAGCGTGGAAGTCTCCTTTTATAACATTTTGCAATTCGCTTTAATCGGGATGGTCGTGGGATTTTTAGGAGGATTTCTGGGCGTGGGCGGGGGGATTATCCTGATCCCTCTTCTGTGCTATTGGGCTTTTCCGTCAATGAACATTTCCCCTGAGGTCATTGTTCATCTATCCTTTGGAACCAGCTTAGCCATTATTATCCCCACTTCTTTATCCGGTTCCTTTGCTCATTCCAGGGTTGGCAATGTCATCTGGCGGGTAGTCTTTCAATTGGCCATCCCCGGTATTCCCGGATCCTTGCTTGGTTCAACCCTTGCCGCCTATTTAAAAGGCCCCTTACTTATCAAACTTTTCGCGTTACTTTTAATCGTTCTATCCGTCCTGATGCTCTTCCAGAAAAAGGAAGTGGAGGAATCCGGGGAGTTTCTCTCTCCCCCGTTTTTTCCTACTTTATTCGTTGGCTTCTTGGTGGGAGTATTCTCTGGTTTTTTCGGCCTGGGCGGGGGGGTAATTGCCATCCCGCTAATGGCTCGATTCCTGGGTATTCCCATTCATCGGGCTTTGGGGATTTCCATTGCTTTTGTTTTTTTCGCTTCTCTCGTAGGCACAGCTGGGTATATCTTTAACGGGTTGGGCAAACCCAACCTACCCTCTTTTACCTTAGGATACGTGCACCTCTTGGGTTGGCTGCTTGCAGGAGTACCCAGTATCTTCCTGGGCCAATGGGGGGCCGGTTTGGCCAACAGAACAAGGCCCTTGCGCCTCCGCCGGGTCTTTGCTGGGCTGCTTTTGCTCGTGGGAATTCGCATGCTTCTCTAACTGCTTTGGGGCAGGCGCATGCATAGAGATGGAAAATGATTAAGGCACCTCGCGTCTCTCGAGGTGCCTTATACTGGCGAGAACCAGATTTTTTTAAAAATTAAATGATCTGGACGTTCTTAGCCTTAGGGCCCTTGGCTGTTTCTTCAATCTCGAAACGCACCCTCTGGCCTTCAGTCAGAGTCTTGAAACCGTCTCCTGAAATGGCTGTGTAATGCACAAAAAGGTCCTGTCCGTCATCCTGCTGGATGAAGCCAAAGCCCTTTTTTTCGTTAAACCATTTCACCTGTCCTTCTGCCATAGCGATATCCCTCCTTTTTGCTGAATGCTTCTTGGAATAAGCCCGGATATCGCTCTGGCCAACAAAAAAGGCCATTGAGAATGATAAACAACACTCCCAATGGCCATCTTACATGTCTCCCAAAACTACCATCCGACTCATCCATCTAAATATTACCTTTGCTTGCAAAAGATGTCAATAAAAAAATATGGGAAAAAATCTGTTGTAAAAGATCGTCGGAAGAAAGTTGTCAAAGTATCACCCATTTCGTAACATCCTCCCTTGACAAAAACAAAATCCATGCCGGTTAGAGAATCCTTAAATTCTTTATTCCTTACCTCGGCACTGCCGAGGGATAATGCGATAAGGAAAAGAATGACCAACCTTTTCCAGGGGATGATTTTCAGCCTTTAGTTACAAACCTTTTGCGCCATTTCTGATAGGTTTCAAAGTCCATCCAGGCTAAGAGTTCTCCCCCGTCCACATCAAGGGCTTGTCCGGTGATGATCTCCGCCTGGTCGGATACGAGAAACAGGACCGCTTTGGCCTGATCCTCAGGCAAAGCCCATCGTCCTATGGGGAACCTCTTAATTTCCTCTTCCATTTCTTCTGGAGTAACCCTTTCTCGGATGCGGGGAGTTAAGGTTCCGCCGGGACAGATGGCGTTTACTGTTATCCCATAGGGGGCCAATTCATAGGCCAGATGTCTGGTAAACCCTAACAACCCTGCCTTGGCTGCGGTGTATGCGGCACTCCCATGGTAGCTGATTTTTTTGGCCGCAACCGAAGAGATGTTAATAATTCGTCCATATCTATTCTTTTGCATTATGGGGATGACTTCTTTGCAACAAATGAATGCCGCATTCAGGTTGGTGTCAATCACGCGTCTCCACACCTCATACGGCATATCCTCCACCATCAGAGGACTCCCCACTCCGGCGTTGTTTACCAAGATGTCCACATGGTCAAAATCTTTAAAAACCTCAGAAAACATTCTTTTAACTTCTTGCTCATTGGAAATATCTGCTTTGGCCCATAGAGCTTTAACTCCCAATTTTTGGATGGCTTGGACAGTTTCGGGTCCTTCTTTTTCAAGAAGATCATTGACGACTACATGGGAGCCATGCTCCGCCAGCAGAAGAGCGATTGCCCGGCCGATCCCTCTCGCCGCTCCAGTTACTAACGAGACTTTCCCTTGCAATCCCATTGATTATCTCCTTTCTATAGAACTTTATTTTTTCTTAACGCCTCGATTTGTTCAAGGGAATAACCCAAATATTCGGAAAGGATCTCCTCCGTGTGCTGCCCCACCGTAGGGGCTCCGGTAAAAACCTCTTCCTTTATTTCCGACGACTTGATGGGATTCCCCACCATCTGAATCTTCTCCCCCAAATGATCCACTGAAACCACCATATTTCGGGCCAAGACCGAGGGATTCGACAAAGCCTCGGCAAGATTGTTCACCGGACCCGCCGGAACATCACTTTTAATCAGCAGGTCAAGCCATTCATCCCGCTCCCTCTCCTGGAACTTATCCTCCAATATTTTCATCAGAGCATCACGATTTTTCAGCCGGGCGCTCCTAGAGTTGAAACGGGGATCTTTGCCCGCCTCTTCGATCCCCAGCACCTGACATAAATTCTGGAAAAATTTATCCTGGGCGGCCTCGATCGTAAGGTACTTCCCATCTTTGGCCATGAAGGCACGGATGGGAACTGTTGACACATGGCCCGAACCAATGGGCTCGGGAATCACTTTTTCCAGGAAATAATATTGGGCCCGGTAGGTCATGAGGGCAATCTGGGCATCCAGCATAGCGATATCCAGACGCTGCCCCCTTCCAGTCAACTGCCGGTAATAAAGGGCGCCAAGAACGGCCATGGCAGCATACATCCCTCCTCCCAAGTCCCCCATCGGATAGCCCAGGCGAACCGGCGGTCTGCCGGGTTCCCCGGTAAAACTCATGACCCCCCCCATGGCCTGGATCAATAAATCCAAAGCAGGACGATCCTTGTAGGGACTGTCCGATCCAAACCCGGTGACTGAACAAGAGATGATCTTCGGGTTCACTTTCTTCAGGCTCTCGTAATCAATCTTCAGCTTCTCCAGGGTTCCCGAGCGGAAATTGTCGTAGACCACGTCCGAGATTTTTACCAGCTCGTAGAAGATCTCCCTCGCTTTTTCGTTGCGGAGATTCAAGGTTATACTCTTCTTATTCCGGTTAAAGCTCAAGTAGTAGGCGCTTTCCCCTTTATGAGTGTAATGAACCGTAGCCCGGCTGAGATCCCCTCCCTCCGGGTTCTCAATTTTGATCACCTCCGCTCCCAGGTCAGCTAAGATCAAGGTTCCAAAAGGTCCCGCCATAATTTGGGATAGATCCAAAATCCGAACTCCTTTTAGGATCATGTGGTCCCTCCTTAAAATGAGGAGTGCATCCATCCCAGAATCTTAAGTTAGCTCCTAAGGGATGGATAAGGACGAGTGTTGGGCCAGGGCTCTGCCCCTTTAACTCAAAATGGAGCTGGCAGGGCGTTTGCCGCGTCCCTCTGAGGGTTCAGGATAACCTTTAACCCTTTCCGGTGAATCAGCGTCTCGAAACCCTCCTTGGTTTTCTCCTTTACTTTTTACCTTTTTCTTCCTCCACAATCCTCATGAGAGCGCGGATTCCGCTGTCAAAGGCGGGGCCTCCCCCTGGGATGATGGTTGTTTCGATGGCCTCCAGGAGTTCCTGTTTGGTGGCTCCATGCCTTAAGGCCCTTTTCATATGTTCATATACACCGTTATCGCATTGCCGGAAGGCAAGAACCGCGATGGCGACGAATTCTCTTACTTTCAAGGGGAGGGCCTTCCCCGCCGATAGGCCGTTTTTGTAAAGATTGTTATAAGCCTCCATGAAATCAGGATCTATGGTGGCCACGTAGTTTTTCGCCAGGGATACGTACCCCCTGTCTTTCTCCATCTCGGCCAGAAGCTTTTTCACCCTCTTCCCTTTATTTTCCCGGGGCATTCTCAACCCTCCTTTCTTGAGTTTATTTACCCCATGCGATGGGGTTCGATGTTCTTTTCATTTCGCTAACCTTCCAACCTCAAAAGCTTTCTCGGGTTATCCACCAGCATGATCCGAAGGTCCTCTTGGGAAAGTCCTTTCAGGAAAAGCCGTTGAGATCGATCGCTCCCATCAAATCGGTGTAAATGCCCGGCTTGATCAAAAGCAGGGCGGCAGCCAGCAGAAGGGCCCTCTGAAAATAGGTACACCTTTGAAAAAGCCAGCCTTCTACTCCCGCTGCCAGGGCGTCCCTGGCCACTTCCAGCATATTCTGCCGCCGGGGCGGAGATTCATAGCTGGCGTGGACGTGAAGATCCACGGCCCCGGCCATCAAAGCTTGGATCGTTGACATCATGTTTAATCCCCCCTTTAAATTTACCGCCTTCCTTCTGATCAGGAATTTATTTCCCTTTTCCAAAAGAGAAGTCGCGTTTCCTGGGGGCGGCTTGAATCCTAAGGGTGCAAAATAAACCCCCTGGAAGCCCTCGGCTCATAGCCTATCATTCATCCCTCGGCAATTCAGCGGCCAGGCGCGTCTTGCGCCCGGCTACCCACCGGATGGCTGGGAGAGCCAGCAAGATGATCGCGGTAACAATAAAGCCTGCGGAGATGGGTCGGTTCAAAAAAATCAAGAAACTCCCCCCTGACATGATGAGAGATTGCCTGAGGGCATCTTCCATCATCAAGCCCAAGACCATTCCCAAGAGCAATGGAGCTCCTTCGAAACGCACCTTCTTCATGAGGTAACCGATTACTCCAAAGATAACCATGATTAGAACATCAAACTTGTTATTGTTGATACTGTAAGCACCAATCAAGCAAAAAAGAAGAATGAGTGGAAACAGAATGGGATAAGGGACTCGTAGCACGCGAACCCACAGGCCAATCAGGGGAAGGTTCAGGATTAATAACATGATGTTGCCGATGTACATGCTCACGATTACGCCCCAGAAGAGATCCGGGTTTCGGATCATCAATAGAGGTCCAGGCTGCAGCCCATAGATCAGCAGAGCTCCCAACATCAAGGCCATCACCGGATTGCCAGGAATACCCAAAGTCAAAAGAGGAATGAATTGTCCTCCGGCACCTGCATTATTAGCCGATTCTGGCCCGGCTACCCCTTCGATGGCCCCTTGGCCAAACTGCTCGGGATGCTTGGAAAAACGCTTCTCCATTGCATAAGAAGCAAAAGAAGAGAGCACGCCCCCTCCCCCTGGAAGAACTCCCAGGAAAAATCCGAAGAGCGACCCTCGAATAATCGGCATGGCCGAATCTTTCCATTCTTTCAAGTTGGGAAGGAGGTGGGAAATTTTAGCCTGTAAGATATCCCGCTTTCCCATGGATTCTTCGATATTGTACAGAACCTCCCCAATCCCGAAAATACCCATGGCCACGGGAACAAATCCGATACCATCCTCCAGGGTGGCAATCCCATAAGTGAAGCGTTCATAGCCAGAGATGTTGTCCAGGCCGACAAAGCTGAGAAGCAGCCCCAGGCAGGCCATCATCAAAGCCTTGAGCATCGAGCCATGGGCCAGATAAATTACCAGGGTCAAACCGAGGACCATAAGGGAAAAATATTCCGGAGGCCCAAACTGGAGGGCCACCGCTGCCAGAGGAGGGGCTAAGAAGGTCAGGGCTACCACAGCGAAAGTACCGGCAAAGAATGAGCCGAATGCCGAAATCCCCAAAGCTGGGCCGGCTCTGCCCTGGCGAGCCATCTGATGGCCATCCAGACAGGTTATCACCGAGGATGCTTCTCCAGGAATATTGACCAGGATAGAAGTAGTAGATCCCCCATACATGGCCCCGTAATAAATTCCGGCCAACATGATGATGGCCCCCACGGGAGACATTTTGAAAGTTGCCGGAAGGAGCATCGAAATCGTGGCCACCGGTCCAATCCCGGGGAGAACTCCGATCAGGGTTCCCACAAAGACCCCTACGAAGCAATAAAAAAGATTGATAGGCTGCAGGCATATCGAAAACCCGTAGAGAATGCTATCGAGATAGCCCATTCAATTGTCCTTCTATAGCCTAAAAAGGCCTACGGGGAGCTGAACCTTCAGGCCCACCTTAAAAATCAGATGGGTCAACAGCGTTACCAAGATAGTCTCAGTTAACACTAGGCCCCATTTCTGATTCCCGACAAACCGGAATAGGAAGAATAAAAGTAACAACGTGCAGATGATGAACCCCAAAAATTCCATCAACAAGGCGTAGGCTAAGAGGGAGCCCACGGTCAAAAGCACGCCTGGCCATCGTCCTTCCCCAATTAAAAATTGAACCTGGACCAGAGCGGACTTGCGCAGCCCTGCCTCTATCCATAAAAAAGCAGAAAGCAGGGCCAGGATGAGGCCTACCCCCAGGGGAAGGAATCCCGGCCCTGGTTTCCCCAAGCGGCCTATCGGCATCAGAAAAGATTGCCAGATGACGATGAGGGCCAAAACAAGAAAGAGAATGCTGCAGATTCTGTTATAATGCTTCATAGAAAATCCCTGACAGAAAGGGAGGAAATCATCCGGACCATTCTCTCTTGGATTTCACTTTTCCTGTTCCTTAATTCCAGTCGCGCGGATAAATTCCCCCCAGATTTTATAATGCTCTTCAATATTTTTATCTGTCTCCTTGCCACCGGCGAATGTAGCCGGAAATTGGATGTTATCAAGGAACTTGAGGTAGGCGGGTTCTTTCATAGCTTTGAGATAGGCGACTTCCAGTTTCTTTTGAATCGGATCGGGAAGGCCTCTTGGGGCAATAATGACCAAATATCTTCCCCGGGGAAATCCTTTGTAACCCAATTCCTCCAGGGTGGGTACATCGGGAGCAGCCTTCATCCTCGTTTTGTTATAGCTGACCAATAACCGCATCGCTCCATCCCTGACAAATTGAACGTGAGTTCCGGCCGCAGACCAGGCTTTAATATGGCCGCCGAGCAAGGAAGTGGCCAGTTTAGCCCCTCCCGGAATGGGCACGTGCTTCCAGTCAACCCCTCCTTTTTTAAAGGCCAGGTATTCCATGATGATGTGGCCCCCCGTCCCGTATCCATCGCTGCCGTAAATGAGCTTTCCAGGATTTTTCTTGCCATAATTCAAGAATTCTTCCAGGTTTTTCCAGGGGGCGTCCGCCTTAACCACCAAGCCACAGGTATACTCGGTATAGGTGGCAATCCAGGTAAAGTCTTTTTTGACATCGTAGGGAACTTTTCGCAAATGGGGAACCTCGGCGAAGGCAGTGGCCGACAGGCCACCGAGGGTATACCCATCTGGTTTTGCATTCGCCACCAAGTTGGCACATACAGTGTGGGAGGCCCCCGCTTTGTTGACCACCACGATTGGTTGCCCAAACTCCTTACTGACCATCTCGGAGAGAATTCGAATTCCGAGATCCGTGGTTCCCCCGGCTGAGGAGCCACAGTAGACCGTGATTTCCCTATCGGGGTAATCAGCCTGAGCCAGGATTGGAGCCAGGAGAAATAAGCAAACCCACCCCATCAGAAAAACCTTCATCTTTTTCATGATAAACCTCCTTGGATTGATAACTGACTACAAGATCCTACTTGGAAAACGCTTTTCTCTTTAACGTTTCAAAATGATGACAGTGGAAGCTCCGGTATCTTGGGCTACAAACCCTCCAGAACAGTGGGCCAGGCCGACTTTCGCCCCTTTTACCTGCCTTTCCCCAGCCTCCCCTCTCAATTGCCAGACTAACTCGGCAACCTGAGCAACCCCTGTGGCCCCTATGGGGTGACCCTTGCAGAGGAGTCCGCCGCTAGGATTGATGGGGAATTTTCCTCCCAATTGCGTTATTCCCTCTTCCGCCATGCGCCCTCCTTCTCCTTCCTTACAAAATCCCAAATTTTCAATCCGGACAATCTCGGCGATAGTGAAGCAGTCATGGACTTCAGCAAAATCCAAATCCTGGGGGCCAATTCCCGCCTTCTCATAGGCCTCTTCGGCCGCCCGCTGCTCGATCTCATTCACGGCGATATTCCGCTGGCTCTCATAGGTTCCCGACTTGAGGGCCGCCGCGGCTACGTAGATGAGTTTGGTGGTATATCTTTTGGCCACTTCCTCGCTGCAAAGAATGGCCGCCGCCGCCCCATCGGTAGTCGGACAGGAATCGAGCAAGGTTAAGGGATAACAAATCATCGGGGATTTTCTCACTTCTTCAACAGTGGTTTCTTTGGGATAATGAGCGCGGGGGTTTAATTTCCCATGCTTCCGATTTTTCACGGCTACTTTGGCCAGCTGTTCCAGGGTGGTGCCATATTGGGCCATATGCCTTTGAGCCCGCATGGCCCACATTCCTGGAGGGGAAAAGCCGGCAATGCCCTCGAGGGTATCCCCAATGCGACTCAGAGGAGCTGGACCCCTCCCATTTAATTTTTCCACTCCGATTGCCATAGCGATGTCATAGAGCCCTGACCCTACAGCCATCCACGCTTCTCGAAAGGCCGTAGACCCGCTGGCGCAGGCATTCTCCACACGCGTCACCGGGATTCCCCGAATCCCCACGCCCTTTAGAATTTCCTGGGCTACGCAGCTGATAAATCCTGTTTCCCTTCTCTCGGTGAGGTTCCCTAAATAGGCAACCTGAATATCTTTAGGACTCATGCCGGCATCCTTCATGGCTTCCCAGGCCGCTTCTCTTCCCATCTGTTCCACAGGAATTTCTGGAAATTTGCCAAACTTCGTCATCCCTACCCCGATCACGACTACAGTTCTCATACCCTTCCTCCTTTTTCTTTGACACCCTCAAACAAGCCGAAAGCGAAAACCCATGACTTTTTCCCCGGATGTATCCTCACGAATTTCCTCCAGCACGAGCTCAACGGGTGCACCCAGCTTCAAGATTTCAGGTTTCCAATCGACGATTTTAGCGAGAGCTCTTACCCCCTCGGGCAGGTCTACATAGCCGTAGGCATAGGGGACGGTGAAACCCTTCGGGGCAAGCGATTCCCGTTCCACGATGGTGAAGGAATAAAGCGTCCCCCGATTGCTGAGGGGATGCTCCTTCAAGGATCCTGCGGTAAAGCATTGCGTGCAGAGTGCTTGCTGGGGGAAAAAAAACGCTCCACAGGCACTGCAGCGGCTTCCCAGAAGATGGGGCTGCCCGTCTTCTGGTGAACCCAAAGTCAATATCAACGGGTTAAAAGAAACCATGGTCACCTCTCCTCGAATAATGATAAAATATAGTCCTTCCTGCCGACAAGGCTATCTGTTCTGGATTCATTTAAAATAAGATTGAAATCGGCTAAGCTTATCGGTCTCCATTTGAAAATGATTTGAAATGGCTCGAAAAATTACATCAAAAGAAATCTCCACTCCGTAACGACATGGTTCACAAGTTTCAAGGTTGCAAGAAAATTTATGCCCAAAAAAAAGAGGATGTCAAGAAAAATATTAAATATTAAATACCCCATATGATGTAAAATCTGGACAAAAATGACAAAAAAGATAGCCCCTTAACCAACGCCCCATTATGATTTGCGAAGAATTCTTTCCTATGGGTCTGGCAACCGACTCGAATAAAATTTTTTTCATTTTAAATATCCATAAAAAGGTGGAGAGGTTTTTAAATCCTCTTGACCGTCGCCGAGGCCATGGCCTAAGATAGAATAAAAAATATGAGAGAAATGTTCATGGACTCTGTTATCTTACGTTTTGCCCCCAGCCCAACCGGGCACCTGCACATCGGGGGAGCGCGGACGGCCCTCTTTAACTGGTTGTATGCCCGCAACCAGGGAGGAAAATTTATTCTGCGCATCGAAGACACCGACCAGGTACGCTCTACCAAAGAATCCATCGATGCCATCCTGGAGAGCATGACCTGGCTCGGCTTGGACTGGGACGAAGGTCCCATCTACCAGACGGATCGGTTATCTCTCTACCGCGAGCATGTCCATAGGCTCCTGCAAGAAGGCAAGGCCTATCCCTGCTACTGCTCACCGGAAGAATTAGAGGAGAAACGCCAGAAGGCCTTCCAGGAAAAACGGAAACCCAAGTACGATGGCCGCTGCCGCAACCTGCAGGCACCCCTTCCAGACCGTACGCCGGCCATCCGCTTCAAGGCTCCGCAGCAGGGAGTGACCATTTTGCGTGACCTGATCAAAGGGGCGATTGAGTTCGAGAACGCGGAGCTCGACGACCTGATCATCCAGCGCCGCGACGGATGGCCCACTTACAACTTCAGCGCCGTGGTGGACGATGCTACCATGTCTATCACCCACGTCATCCGTGGTGACGACCATGTCAACAACACTCCCCGGCAGATCCTCCTCTATGAGGCCTTGGGCTATCCTTTGCCCCAGTTTGCCCATGTTCCGATGATCTTGGGGGCAGATAAAACCCGTCTTTCCAAGCGCCACGGGGCAACCTCGGTTATGGCTTATAAAGAAATGGGATACTTGCCTCAAGCGCTGGTGAACTATCTGGTGCGTTTGGGCTGGTCCTATGGCGACCAGGAGGTTTTCAGCCAGCAGGAATTGGTGGAGAAATTCTCTTTGGAGAACGTCGGAAAATCTGCAGCCGTTTTCAATACCGAAAAGCTCCTTTGGCTGAACGGGCTCTACATTCGCCAGGAAAAGCCCGAGACCCTGGCTGAGCTCCTCCTGCCTTTCCTGGAATCAAGAGGGCTGAAGCCGCGTTCCATGGCCTGGCTTGGAGAGGTGGTCAAGACCCTCCAGGAGCGCTCCAAGACCCTGGTGGAGATGGCCGGGCAGGCCGAGTTCTACTTCCGGGACGATTTCCCAACGGATGAAAAAGCGGCGGCGAAGCACCTAACCCCCAACATCAAAGAGCCTCTGGAGACGCTTAGCGCCAAAATAAATTTATCTCCCGAGCTCGACGAGAAAGGCCTGGAAGAGATTTTCAAAGAGATTGTTACCCAAAAAGGGTTGAAGTTGGGGGCGATTGCCCAGGCGGTTCGGGTGGCCCTCACTGGCAAAGCCGCCAGCCCGGGGATTTACGAAGTGATGAAGATTTTGGGAAGAGAAGAGGTGCTGAAAAGGCTTTCCCGGGCGGTGAATAAGCTTTAACAGTCTATCAAATGCGGAATGCCGAATGGGGAATATGGTATCGATCTTCTCTTCTGGAATTTCCGCCCCCGGGATGAGGGCCTGGTCTTTTAAAGAGATGTCTCCGGTATAATAAAGCTGGCGTCGACCCTGCTGAATCAAGAGCCCCGCCGC
>JAURYC010000019.1 GCA_030654105.1 Deltaproteobacteria bacterium | reverse complement strand
TTTGCGTGATCGAGAAGCGCGGGCGCGCATCGATGCTCGCATCCGTCGCCTGTCGCTGGGCAACCCTGGCGACGTGAAGCCTGTGGGAGAAGGCGTCTCGGAACTGCGTATTGACTACGGTCCCGGCTACCGGGTTTATTTCGTGCAGCGCGGGCAGACGCTGGTGGTTCTGCTTGCTGGCGGCGACAAGCACACCCAAGACCGGGACATGAAGACGGCGCTGGATCTTGCGCGAGAACTATAGGAGATTGTCATGGCAAAGACTAAAACCCAACCCTGGGACGTAGCGGAACATCTGGAAACCGAAGAGGACATGGCCGCCTATCTGGAAGCTGCACTCGAAGAGGGCGACCCTGCGCTGGTGGCAGCCGCCTTGGGGGACATCGCCCGCGCCAAGGGGATGTCCGAAATCGCTCGCGAGACGGGTCTCGGGCGCGAGAGCCTTTATAAGGCGTTGTCTCCCGAAGGCAATCCAGAATTCGCTACGGTGCTTAAGGTCGTGAGGGCGCTTGGTCTGCGGTTGCACGCTACCACTGAACATGCATAGGTTTTGCGTTGTCCCCCGCTTTTAGGTGTGAAATCCGGGGACACTTTATTGATCAGCTGGCTTTAGCCCGGGAAAGATAGCGGCTCAGAGGAATGGTGATCAAAGCCATCAGGCCTGTGCTGATGAGCGTAAAGGAAAGCCCCAAAGAATCAGTGATCAAACCATAAATGATTGGAGATACGGCCCCTGCTCCTAAGGTGATGGCGTAGTATAGGCCGTAACCCCGGGATCGACCAGCGGGAGAGATGATCTCGGCAACGGTGGCATAGAGTACGGAAGAAGTCCCGTTCAGAACCACTCCCACCAGCGGCAAAAGAATCCAGACGGCTGAAAGAGGAGCCCAGAATAAAGATAATATTCCCGCAGTGGTGAGGGCTTCTGTAACTACCACCATGGGGATGACCCCGAACCATTCCGCCAGTACCCCGCAAGCAAACTTCCCCACCGCCCCTCCGGCAAAGAGAAGAGTAAGGGCGAAACCAACCTGAGCAGCGGGAATCTCTTTCTTTAGCAGAAGAAAAGGGAGGAAAGTGAGCAAAGCGGTGCGGGTAGAGATGTCGATGATCCCGATGGTGAGGAGAGCGGAAAAGCCCTGCGGATCGCTGATCCCCCAGCGACTCCCTTCTGAAACCTGCCCCTGCTTGGCTTGGGGTAACGGTGGACTGGCTTGACTTTTCCTGGCCAGGGTCCAGAGAATCGTCCCCAGGATAATCCCGCCTATAGACAGACTGAATACTGCCGACCGCCAGCCTACGAAATTAATTAAAATCGCCAATAAGAAGGGGACACAAACTTTTCCTACATCTCCCGAAAAATTAAATGTTCCCATCGCTGCCCGTCGCCCAGGGCCTTCAAAAACCCGGGAGAGGACGGCAGAACTCAGACCATGTTGGCCTGCGGCTGTTCCTTTGGCGAGAATGAGGGCGAGAATAATGGCCGGGAAAGTGGTGGCCATGCTCAAAAGCAAGAATCCCCCAGCCAGGCCGAGCGTTCCGCTGGCGACCACCGTCAATTCTCCTACCCTCTCCCCCAGAAGGCTCAAAGGAAACTGGAAGAGGCCCATGGCCCCCGAGAAGACCCCTTTAAGGATCCCCACCTCGCTGAAGGAGAGATGTAATTCGGCCGCTATAAAAGGAAGGAGAAGATAAATGGAATCGGCAAAACCGTCATCAATAAAATGAAAGGTCCCATAAAAGAAAAGAGACCGGGCCCGTTGGCCTTTTTCACTTGGGTTCAAATCATCTTCCTTGTTTCACAGAAAGGCTTTTTCCAAAAGAGTGATATCCCGCCGGCGGTAGGCCGAGACCACCTCGGCACAGAATAAAAGAATGATCGATGAATAAGAGGCCCAAACCACCAGAATGACGATGGCCTCCAAAGACCCGTAGATAATATTGTACTGGTGGGAGCGCCCGACATACCAGGTGAAAAAATGTTTGGCGACTTCGAAAAGAAACGCGCAGCTCGTCCCCCCAGCTAAAGCATGACGAAAAGAAGTCGTTGTATTCGGAATAATCTTGTAAATGGCCGTGAAACCCAGCGCCAGAACCAGATAGGGAAGGAGGTAGCCCACGAGAAACTCGGACAAGTCGGATTGCATAAGGTTTAACCCAAAAAATTTAAATTCATAGGTCTCCATGACTTTGGCAAAAGCTGTCACAAACAGAGAAAGGAAAAAAATCAGAGCCGAGGCCGGGATCATTGAGAGGGCAAGTAATTTAGACTTCCAGAAGGGTCTCCTCCGCTCCACCCGGAAGACCACGCCCATGGCAAACTCCAAAGAGGAGAAAATAACGCTGGCAGTCCAGATCATGGAGAGAAACCCCACCCAACCCAAAACCCCAGCGCGTTGCGAAATGGCTCGCACTTCCCTGAATATTAGGGTGCTAGCCTGAGGGAATAAACGATCGAAAAAAGACATGGCCATCTGGTGAGCCTGCTCGGAAGAGCCGAGGATGTACCCCGCTGCCGAGACCAGTAAAAACAGGAAAGGGATCAAAGAGAGAATCGAATAGAAGGCCAGGGCTGCCGAGAGATTCATACACCCATCCTGAGAAAAGGCCCGGCGGGCTTCCCAAAAGATGTCCCAAGCCGTCTTCAGCTGAAAACGGAGCCGCTCGACCCAGAAGGCAGATACTTTTCGCCGCCAATGCTTCATTAAAAATCCTTTTTCCAAGCACCGGAATGGATTGCTTGCAGATGGCAGGTGTCATTGATCAAAGAAATGACGAAAACTCCCCGGGTGTATTCAAAGCAGTTGACCGCTGTGGTATCCTGCTTGATCTGCCAGAAATGAGAGTCCTCCAGGTCCAGGACCGCGCAGATCAGAATTTTGGTAACAACGCGATGCGAGACAATCAGGGCGGTCTTTTCCGGGTTCTCCCGCACCACCCGCTGGAGACCTTCCCAGGCCCGAGCTTTCACCTGAGCCAAATTCTCCCCTCCGGGAAAGGTGACGGCCTGCGGCCGCTCCCGCCAAGCCCGGTAGAGGTCGGGGTATTTTTCTTTCACTTCTCTTAAGGGGAGGCCGTGCCACTCACCGAAGTCGATGTCGATAAACGCCGCCTCGGGGATCACCTGCAGACCCTTCATTTCGGCGATGGCCCGGGCCGTTTCCTCAGCGCGGGAAAGAGGGCTGCTGTAAACCCCATGCAAGTTAGCATCCCGAAAATATTCGGCCAAAGCCTTAGCCTCGGCCCGGCCCGTCTCGTTAAGTTGGCAGTCCACCCTGCCGCGGAAAATTTCCTCTTTGTTCCATTCGGTCGTCCCGTGCCGAACGAGATAAACCCGAGTCATCTTCCTCTACCCTTTATCCTCAGCGTACGTGTCGAAAGGAGTAATTATTTCTTGCGAATGAATGCATTATTGCCTAAGGCCCAAGGCAAGTCAATCCTGATGGTGTTCATCTTGGGATTAATTGACCTTGCCCACCCCTAGTTTTGAAGATTGGCCCTTTCTCCCAGTTGGTGTGCCGGTTCGGGCAGGAAGGACCCCTGGCTTGGCCAAATAAGGCAATGGCTATTTCATGGTCGGGAGCGGGCTTATGCCGTTGCAGCGGGCGAGATTAATTGATTGGATGACATTCCCCATCCTCAATGTTATAATTTTTAGGTTTTCTTCCAATTTTTTTCTCATTGCCTAAAGGAGAAAGGGAAATCTCTATGGCCAGGATACCTTATGTGGAGCCGAATGATTACATTTCCTGCGGGCTTGGCGCAGAAATATGTTCGAGAGTATTCCGTCTAAACGATCAAGACCTGTCGGAAATTTATAACCCCACCGGGGCATCCGAGGAGAAAATCCAGGAAGCCATTGACAGTTGTCCGGTCCAGTGCATCCGTTGGGAAGAATGAATTGATTAGACTCCTGGAATTTAAAGAATTTCGGCTGGCCAATGGCCTGCATCTCCTTGTAGGCGAAGTCCATTCTTTGCCTATTGTTTCTTACCAGGTTCACTTCGCCGCGGGATCCCGGTATGAAAGGCCAGGTATCACCGGGATTACCCACCTCTTCGAGCACATGATGTTCAAAGGAACCAAAGAATTGGGCCCGGAAGAGTTCTCCCGGATGATCCAGGCCAATGGCGGGACCTCCAATGCCTTCACCACGACAGATAATACCTCCTACTACGAAAAACTTCCGGCCGACCGGCTGGAGTTAGC
>JAURYC010000018.1 GCA_030654105.1 Deltaproteobacteria bacterium | reverse complement strand
TCAACCGTGACAAAGCGCTCTCTAACCCCTGGGCTGCCTGCAAAGACTTATTAATGTTCCCGGACTGCCGCGCTTCTCCCCACTGGCTGCGCAGGCGGGTTACTTCTTCCAAAATACTTTTCTCCTGTTTGGCATATCCCTTCACCGTTTCCACCAGGTTAGGGATCAGGTCCGCCCGCCTTTGATATTGATTCTCCACCTGTGCCCATGCTGTCTTGGCCTCTTCCTGGGCGCTTACTAAACCATTGTAGATGCCAAACCCCCCAATGACCAAGACCCCGATAATTACTAACGGAATGAGAATTACCAATGCCTTGTTCATGGGACCCCCTTGTTAAATAAAAATGATTTTTCCAAAAGTATTCATAATTGATGATCTCGTAAAAAGTCGGAAAAGCCGTCACTCCTGCGAAAGCAGTCCGCCTCAGGCGGACAGAACCAGTTGAATTAACTGGATTCCCGCTTTCGCGGGAATGACAAAAATGGGACAACAAGGACTTTTTACGAATCCATCACAATTTATCACGGGAAAAGATTTATTTCAATAAAACTCATGACTATAATTTGACTTCTACTGAACAATTGGTTATTGTAAAATTCATTAGGACGCAGATAAGCGCAGATAAATACATAAAAACCGTAAGTCGCAAGGCGTCAGGCGCCCTGCGTTCTCTGCTCCCTTTGCGCTGAATGATCTGAAGGGAAAGGAAATTCCATGCGCTCCGACGGAAGAAAGTCTCTCCAGATGCGTCCGGTAAAAATCACTCGCCACTTCCTCAAACATCCGGAAGGGTCTATTCTCATTGAATTGGGCGAGACCAAAGTCATCTGCACTGCCAGCGTGGAGGAAGATGTTCCCAGGTTTCTTAAAAATTCAAACCAGGGATGGGTTACCTCCGAATACTCTATGATTCCTCGTTCCACCCAAACCCGTATGACCCGGGAATCCGCCACCGGAAGGATCGGCGGGCGGACCCACGAGATCCAGCGCTTGATCGGCCGGTCCCTTCGTTCGGTTGTGGACCTTTTTTCTTTCGGCAAACGAACCATCTGGATCGACTGCGACGTCATCCAGGCCGATGGAGGAACGCGCACTGCCTCCATAACAGGAGCTTTTGTAGCCCTGGCCGAGGCCTTGGCGGTCTTAAGGAAAAAAGACCTTCTGACTGCACCCCCCCTGAGAGAAACGGTAGCTGCCATCTCGGTAGGGATGATCGGGGGAAAAATTTTGCTGGACTTAAACTACGAAGAGGACTCGCAGGCCGACGTTGACATGAACTTCGTCATGATTGGAAGCGGTGGTCTCGTGGAAGTCCAGGGAACGGCCGAACGCACTCCTTTCACGGAAAATGATCTCAGGCGGATGATGGTGGCTGCTAAAAAAGCCATCGCTCAGCTCACCAGGATCCAAAAAAAATCTTTGGGAAATACACGGGGGTTGTGGAAACATTGAAGGCCAGGCAAAAGGATGCTCCCAAGGAAGTCGTCATCGCCACCCGCAATCTGGGAAAGCTTCGCGAGATGGAGGCCATCCTGGATCCCCTCTCCCTCAAACTCCTTTCCTTAAAAGATTTTCCTGAAATCCCAGAGGTCGTCGAAGATGGAACTACCTTTGCTGAAAACGCCGGTAAAAAAGCCCGGACCATCGCCCGTTTAACTGGGCGCTTTGCTATTGCTGATGACTCGGGGATATGTGTGGATGCTTTGCAAGGACGTCCGGGGATTTTTTCATCGCGGTTTGCCGGCGATGAGGCCTCGGATCGGGAAAGGTATCAAAAGTTATTGGACGAAATGACTGGGGTACCGGAAGGTCAAAGGGGAGCTGAATTTATTTGTGTTATGGCCATTGTTTCCCCTGAGGGAGAGATGCAAACCGTGGAAGGGAAATGCCGGGGGAGGATCACTTTTACCCCGCAAGGAAAGCATGGTTTCGGGTTTGACCCAATCTTTTTTGTTCCCGAGTTTGGCAAGACCATGGCAGAGCTTGAGCCAGAGGTAAAAAATCAGATCAGCCATCGGGCCCAGGCCCTAAAAAAGCTAAAACTCATTCTGCCGCAGTTTCTCGCCTAATCGCTCCTTGCCTTCCTTCTCCATCTCATGGTATAAAAATAACCTAAATTGTGAGGGCGCAAGGGGTAAATGGGTAGATGCGTATAGATGTTGACGCATTCACGCTTCAACGCTTCTACCCATTGACTAATCGTCGGGGCGTAGCGCAGCCTGGTAGCGCACCTGTCTTGGGCGCAGGGGGTCGGAGGTTCAAATCCTCTCGCCCCGACCATATTTTACTTGCCCTCTGTCCTTTCATTATTTCACTCGAACCCTTGAATCCTTGGACCCGTGAACCCTTTCTTTCCGTTCTTTAAAAAAATTAATCCCGTGCATAATTTGGTAAGTCACTAAGAAAAAAAGAGTGACGCAACAACCTCCCAAAAAATCGATAACCTTTTTCATCTTCTTACCGGTTTCCGCCCCCATCCCCCCATGAAATGCATGTGCAGATGATACACCACCTGACCAGCCTCCCGGCCGTTGTTCATCATCAGCCGATAGCCAGACTGGACTCCATGTTGTTCCGCCATACGCTTGGCGGCAAGCACCATCTTAGATACAACTCCGACATTTTTTTCATCCAGAGCATTGATTGAGTCAATATGCTTTCTGGGAACGATCAGGAGGTGAACCGGGGCTTCCGGATTAATATCCTTAAAAACGGCCAGATCCTCATCTTCATAGAGAATCTCAGCCGGCAATTCATGGGCGACAATATGACAGAAAATGCAGGTCATCAGCTTCCCCCATAACATAAATAATCGATTTTAGATTCTCCATTTACCACAACAACTCTCAAAAAGCAACGAATTAAGATTAGCAAAGATTATAGCGCAGAGCGAAACTAAGCAAATTTAAGCAAATAACGCAAATAACCCATTTTACCTATCGCCCATTGCCTATAGCCTCTTCCTTATTGCCTTTCTCCCTATATTTATTTGACAAGTCGATCCAAAAATGCTAAAAGAAAACCTGGCGCCTGTAGCTCAACCGGATAGAGCAACAGCCTTCTAAGCTGTGGGCCGGGGGTTCGAGTCCCTCCAGGCGCGCCAGTGGAGTCAGTTGTCCTGTATTCAAGTTAAGCCCCCTCACCCTTCCCCTCTCCCCCGCAAACGGGGGAGAGGGCGGGGGTGAGGGGGTAGGATAAAAAGTCAATTTCCTATACAATTAAATTATTCCCGCTTCTTTGTGGTGAGTGTAGCTCAGTTGGTTAGAGCACTGGGTTGTGGACCCAGCGGTCGTGGGTTCGAATCCCATCACTCACCCCAAGCGCCCGTAGCTCAGTTGGATAGAGCGTCGGACTTCGAATCCGCAGGTCGCCCGTTCGAGCCGGGCCGGGCGCGCCAATAATTTCAAGAAGTTAACTCTCTTAACTTAACTCCTTATCTTTTTATTTCTAACATATTTCTAACTAATTTTGATTTACCCCTTCTTCTGGCCATCCGTATTACCCTCATAAAACTCTTCGGATCCTGTTTCTCGTTGAAGGATTTTGTTATGCTGAAAAATGTGTCAATCTTTGTTTTTAGTTCAACAATCGATCGTAGGAGAATATCATTTCACAGTACACTGTCCGCCATGCCAAACATTGCTTGGTAAACCGGGGGTAAAGAAGGGAGACCCCCTAATTGGCCAATGGAAAAGGTGAGCCGTTAAAATCACGGCAAGTATACGGGAGGGGAAAAATCACTTGTCAAAGGTGCCATTTCTGCCCTCCAAAACAGGGTTGGAGGCTTCAATAGGCCCAGTTCAAGGCATACCAAATTGGACATAATTTTGCGTTATTATGGATATTGTATATTTTCTTAAAGAAATTGCATGATTATCTTGAAATTGGCTTTTTGC
>JAURYC010000017.1 GCA_030654105.1 Deltaproteobacteria bacterium | reverse complement strand
ATAAAAGAATCTCTGACTATGATCGTCAGATGAAAGAGGCGGAAAAGGAAAACGAAGCGGCAGTGGAAAAACTCAAAGCGGAGGAGGTCCTGAAACTTGCCCAAGCGAAAGTGGGATACGGGACAGCAGATCCGAGTGCTGGAGCCTTTCATTAAGCGGCTCCAGGCCTTGCAAGACAGGAAATTCACACTTCCCGAGGGCGGGTCCATAGTAGTAGAACTGGGCGATCCATATGCAGACCATAACCGATTCCCTCTTTATTTGCGGTACAAGGGACAATCGTGGCAAGTCTGGTGGGCATATAGCGACCGCGACGCAGCAAAGGATTTCTACCGGACGAGGACTTACCTGAAGGCGGATGGAATTTTCCAGATTGAGGTGGCAGCGGAACTCCTCCCGAAATTAATAACTGCGCGGGTGACTCATTTAGGGACGAAGGAAACGCGGGAATTCGATCTGGAGACGCCAAGAATATTCGCCGAGATCGATCAGTTCGGGAAACTCAAGGAGGAGGAAGCAACAGCGGAGAAAACGAGTGAACAGGCGGCCAGGTTGTTTTATCGTTTCCGATTTACCGCTTATGATGATGGAACGGTCCTGGACGCGCAGACCGGTCTGATGTGGGCGGCGAAGGATAACGGGGCAAATATCAACTGGCAAAATGCGAAGAGCTATTGCGAGAACTACCGTGGGGGCGGATACAAGGACTGGCGGATGCCGACACAGGACGAGCTGGCGGGGTTGTATGAGAACAGTAAGAGTTATAGGATTAAGCAGGGGACTTACAGCGTCCATTTAACCGAATTGATTAAACTTACAGCTTGCTGCCCGTGGGCTTCGGATGTTCGCGGTTCCGTGGCTGCCGGCTTCGGTTTCGGCGGTGGCGGACGGGGCTGGGGTCACCAGTCAGGCGACGGCAGGGGGCCGGGCGCTCCCGGTGCGTTCCGGCAAATAGGTTATTTGGGCATTTGGTGATTTGATTTTTCGGGTCCAGGGCGGAGCCCTGGTCGCTGCCAAAATTTTGAATCCAGGTTTTTACTGGACATAAGTCATGGCCCAGTATGAGCATCTTCCCATATACCGCGAGGCCTTTAAATTCCTGATCTATTGCGAGACTATCGTTCAGCACTTTTCACGGTACCATAAATACACGCATGGCTCGGACCTCCGCGACACGGCCAGGGCCGTGATCAAACTGATCATCAGGGCCAACAACCTAAGTGAGAAAGATTTACCTCCAAGGCAGGATTACTAGATAAAAACGCTGGTCCCGGCACATAAAGTTGACAATTGTTATTTGGAAAGCCATTATAAACAACTGAGCGTTTGAATGGCCTATTGTTCCATTTCAAGTCGTAATACTCACAGCGCAAAACATTAGGGCTACCAACACTGCATAGAACAAAGACTACAATAATAGCCGTTAGTCGCAAGGCGCGAGGGGAAAAAATAAAAACGCATGGGGCATAGCGCCAAGCGCATAGAGAATAAAAGGTGCAAGGTCCAAGGAGCAAGGTACAAGGAGTAAAATATATTGGGACGCAGATGAATGCAGATTAAATATTGTGCAGGAATACGGCGTTAGGCAACGGTATTAAGGTATTGATTGGTTCTTCGTGAAATATTTCAAGCCTGACCTCCGACCACTTCTTTTCAATTGACAGGATCGGTAAATGGAGCAATAATTGAGGCATGGTGACTCACTATTGGTTCACACGGAGGTGATTCATTTGAAGCAAATTACTTTGAGGGGAATCCCTGTTGCGATTGAAAGGATGATAAAAAAAGAGGCGGAAAGAAAGGGGCTGAGTCTGAACAAAGCCTTCATCTCTCTTGTTGAAAAGGCCACGGGCACAAAGGGAAAGGTGCAGAAGAGGAAGCCCATGCACCATGACTTGGATCATCTTTGCGGGATCTGGACAAAAAGAGATGCCGAAGAGTTCACAAAAAACGTTGAGTTTCAGAGAACGATAGACGAGGGCTTATGGAAAAATACAAAGTCATGATGGATACTTCCGCCTATACGGCATTTCTGAGGGGCAGTCCTGAAGTCAAGGAGGCAGTTCGGCAGGCAGATGAGATCGTTTTCAATCCCGTGGCGCTGGGGGAATTGATAGCAGGTTTTTTGATTGGAAGAAATGAAAGAAAGAATAGAGCCATCCTTAAGAATTTTCTCAGCTCCCCGCGAGTCATCATTGCTGAGATTGATGAAGAAACTTCAGAAAGATACGCTGTGATTGTACAGTCTCTCCGGCTGAAAGGTACACCGATACCGACCAATGATTTGTGGATCGCCGCTTCTGCCATGCAACATGGGTTAAAGGTTCTGACCACCGACAGGCATTATCTGGAAGTTCCCCAGATTATTACTGAATATTTTGATCCATGGTAATTTGGGCGGGGTAGTTACCATCTTTCACTCTTTTATCTCCTTCCCTCGAGTTTCTCTAAGCAGGCTCTGCACGAACGTTATCCCAAAAGGATGTTGAATTAGGGTGAAGGATGGTTGAGTTAAGGCGTAAGATGCTTGAAATTCCAATATTGCAAACCTGACACCCTACTCCCACGATGGCGTTGTCAATATCCTCGGGGATTCTTACCGATTTAACTTTCATTTCTTCTCCTCCAATAAAAGCCTTACCATTGAGGCTCTTGCAAAAGTCCGTAATTTACCCTTCGACAGGCTCAGGGTGAACGGGCTTAGGTTGAAATTATTTAGTTTTTCCGTTCGTGGTGAGCTTGTCGAACCACAAAAAAATAC
>JAURYC010000016.1 GCA_030654105.1 Deltaproteobacteria bacterium | reverse complement strand
ACTTTTTATAAACCTGGTCCGGAATCCCGAATACTCCCTTTATCGAGTCCCTGCTCTCCGGCTTTTGGAGGGTGGCAGAGATGGTTGCAATGTTACCCAGTATCTTTACTTTGGGGGCTCTTTTCAGGTGGGTCAAGATCTTTGCCGGGTCTACCTTTCCGTTAAACAGACTTATGATGTCCCTCTGGTCGGCCATTCTCATGGAGTTCATTTTCAGGGCTATCAACATTTCTCTGTCAGCCACCCTAACTTCGCCGTAATCCTTGACTCCCGAGCCCACGACCTTGCGGACTTCCGAATTCTTCCACAGATAATCGAAAGAATAGGCCGTATCCGTCTGCCTGGCCTGGACCATGCCAACGAAGAGGTCAACGGTGATGGGCAGGGCATCGATCTTTTTACCGAATCTCATCATCCGGCCCTTGTAGAAATCCGCAAAATGGCCTGAGTCCATAAGGAGCCTGAATCCCTCCCTTTCAAGGATCTTTGAGAACTCCTTGGCGTCCCTTGGCCTTATGACCAAATCCAGGTCCACTGAAAATCTGGGGAAATCAAACGAGCTGGCGGCGTACCCTCCGATAAGCACAAGTTTCTGGGGGAGCTTCCTCAGGAGGTCAAAACAAATGTTCTCCCGGTCCTTGATCTTCATTAAATCATGTGCTCCCGATGGCCATAACCGATACGGTATTTCTGGTCCAAATACTCCAGTGCCGGTTCATAAACCAATTCGTGCTTCAGGCAGAACTGAACGGCTTCATCCAAGGGAATGACCTTCAACCCCTCTTTTTCTTCGCAGGCAAAACGCTCCCTGGGGTGCAGGACAAACACCTCTCCAAACAAAGTTTTGCTTTCTCCCTCGAAAGCGAATTTTATTCCGGCCTTCCGGAGGAACCTCCTCCAGAAGGTTGAGTCCTTTTTCCGGATCGTTAAATGGATCGGTCTGTATCCAATAGTGAACCCGGTCCAGTAGTATCCGTCCGTCCACATGGATACCGCCGTGCTGCCGCAGAAGGCGTATACTTTCCCGGATTTTTCGGCAAGACCCAAGTCGGCCTCTCTCGCGGTTATTTTTTCCATAAAATCGGAGGGCGCTACAGCTTCATAAATACCCCTCCCCGCTTGCCGCAAGTATCCCCTCTTTATCAGGTCATGAGCAACTTTCGGTGCCTGAGAAGTGGGAAAGGTGGCTCTGAGCCGGTCCAGGGAGAAGGTCTCCCGGCCGAAAGCCTTCCATATCCACGCATACAATTCCGTATACTTATCCATAATTACCCCTGTGGTAATTATTATACAGGGCTTGGGGGTGGAGGTCAATGGGCAAGGGAGAAATCCTGTTGACGAGCAATTGACCTTTATATATAGTACGTTCGATCCGTTGGGTAATACGTAGAGGAGAAAGTAAACATGAAGGATTTTTGTTCCGAGAAGGCTAAAAATTTTACCGAATCGGTTATCCGCGATATGACCCGGGTTTGCCTCAAGCACCAGGGAGTTAACTTGGCTCAGGGGTTTCCGGATTTTGCCGCGCCCCAAGAAATAAAAGAAGCGGCCGTGAAGGCCATTCATGCCGATGCCAACCAATATGCCATCACCTGGGGAACCCCTGCCCTACGCCAGGCCATTGCCGAAAAATTCGCCCGATACAATGGCGTGACCATGGACCCGGAAAAGGAGATCACGGTCTGCTGCGGGGCGACGGAGTGCATGATCGCCTCCCTCATGGCCATCGTCAATCCGGGGGAGGAAGTTATCGTCTTCGAGCCTTTCTACGAGAACTACGGCCCGGATACCATCCTTTGCGGGGCCCACCCGCGGTTCATCACCCTCCATGAACCGGACTGGCATTTTGATGAACAAGAACTGACTCGGGCCTTCAGCAACAAAACCAAGGCCATCATCCTCAACACCCCCAATAACCCCACGGGCAAGGTTTTTTCCCGGGAGGAACTGCAATTCATCGCTGACCTCTGCCTGAAGTGGGGAGTTGTGGCCGTGACCGACGAGATTTACGAACATATTCTTTACGATGGGGCCAGCCACGTCAGCATCGCCTCTCTGCCGGGGATGCGTGATCAAACCATCACCATCAATTCCATCTCCAAGACTTACAGCCTTACGGGATGGCGCGTGGGCTGGGCTATTGCCTCAGCAAAGCTGACCGGATCAATCCGCAAAGTCCATGATTTTCTCACGGTGGGAGCCGCCCATCCTCTTCAGGAAGCAGCAGCCATCGCATTACGCTCCGCGCCCCGCTATTATCAGACCCTGGCGGAAGAGTACCGGGAGAGGAGGGACTTTCTTCTGCAAGCGTTGGAAGAGGTTGGATTTAGGGTTTATCGACCGAGGGGAGCGTATTACATTATGACGGACGTAGGCCACCTGGGCTTCCAGGATGATTTCGCCTGCGCTTATTATTTAGTGGAGAAAATCGGGGTGGCGACTGTACCGGGAAGTTGCTTCTATAGCCGCCCAGCGCTGGGAAGGACCAAGGTTCGCTTCGCCTTTCCTAAGAAGATGGAGACCTTGAAGCAAGCCGCCGAGAAATTGAAGAAGTTCAAACCCAAAAAATAGGGCAAAGGTTCAAGGTCCAAAGATCAAGGCTCTTATCCCTACACCCAATACCCAACACCCTACACCCTACACCCTACACCCTTATATTACCTCCGGGTGCGGATGCGGACTTTCTTGTCCTTGCGCCACTGGTAGACGATGGGGCTGGCCACAAAAATGGAAGAATAGGTGCCGATGATTATACCAATGAGCAGGGCGAAGGAAAAATCGTGAATGACCTCCCCTCCGAAGAAAAACAAAGGTACCAGAACCAGGAAGACTGTCAAACTGGTCACAATGGTCCGGCTGAGGACTTCGTTAATACTGCTGTTCATCACATCTGCCAAAGGGTCCCTCGGCCGCAGGCGGAGGTTTTCCCGGATCCGGTCGTAGACCACCACGGTGTCGGTCAAGGAGTAGCCGGCTAAAGTAAGAAGGGCAGTCACCAGGAGTAAATTCACCTCTTTCCCGAGGATGTGGAAGATCCCGAGGACGGAGAGAACGTCATGGAAGGTGGCAACGGCCGCGGCTACGCCGAAAGAAAATTCGAAACGCCAGGCAAGGTAAACGATCATCCCGATGGCTGAGAAGATCACGGCGATGATGGTATCATGCTGCAAGTTTTTGCCCACCTTGGGGCCGATCTCCGTGGTGCTGTCGACCAGGAATTTGTTGTCCGTAAATTCTTTGGTAAAGATGGACACGATCTTGTCGGCCACCTTGCCGAGGGGAATGGCCGTGGTTTTCTTGACCTGGATCAGGAGCTTGTTTCCCTCGGTAAACTGCTGGAGTTCGCAGTCCTTAAAACCGTTGATCTCCAGGGCGTGCCGCGCTTTGTCCAGTTGGAAGGGTTTCTCAAATTTGAGCTGCACAGAGGTCCCGCCCGCAAAGTCGATCCCTAAATTGGATTGACCCCGGATCAGTTGAACCATGGCGATGGCCCCTACCGTGACGAGGATGGCGGAAAGGAAAAAGGCATATTTCCGCAGCCCGACAAAATTAATATTGGTTTTGCCTAAAAGTTGGATGCCCATCTAAGGGTTCCTTTCTTTCATCAGATACTCAAGGTCTTGAGCTGTTTCTTGAAGTTGATCCAGTCGAAGATAACCTTGGTGCCGATGAGCGCCGAGAAAAGATTGATCATGACACCCAGGCTGAGGGTTACCGCGAAGCCTTTAATGGGGCCGGTACCAAACTGGAAGAGGACCAACGCCGTAATCAGGGTAGTGACGTGGGAGTCGATGATAGTGAAGAGGGCTTTATCGTACCCGGCGTCCACGGCGGCCCGGACCGTCTTCCCCTGACGCAGTTCTTCGCGGATCCGCTCGAACATGAGAACGTTGCTATCGACCGCCATGCCAATAGCCAGAATAATTCCGGCGATCCCGGGCAGGGTGAGAGTGGCCCTCATCGAGGCCAGGGCCCCCATGAGGTAGATGATGTTCAGGATCAAGGCCCAGTCGGCGATCAGGCCGGAGAAGCGGTAATAAAAAGCCATAAAAACCACCACCAGGATCGATCCGATAATCGCTGCCCGAATCCCCCGGTCAATAGAATCCTGCCCGAGGGAGGGTCCCACCGTTACGTTCTGAATGATCTTAACCGGGGCGGGGAGCGCGCCAGCCCTGAGGACGATGGCCAGATCCGCGGCTTCATCCGGAGTGAAAGATCCGCTGATCTGGGCTTTTCCTCCACTGATGCGTTCCTGGATCACCGGCGCCGAATAAACATTGTTGTCCAGGACGATGGCCAGGCGCTTCTTCACGTTCTCAGCGGTGATCTGATCGAAGAGCCTCGCTCCCCGGGCATCGAAGTCGATGGAGACATAGGGCTCGTTGAAGTCAGACTTGATGCGCGTCCGGGCGTCGGTGAGCACGTCCCCCGTCATCAAAGCGCGTTTCTTCAAGAGAAAGGGGCGGCGGGTGACCACGCCTGTTTCTTTGTCAGCGGCCTTCTGATAAAGAATTTCACTCCCCGGGGGCATATTCCCTTTGAGAGCCTCTTCCAGGCTATTCTCCTCATCCACCAGCTTAAACTCCAATAAAGCCGTACGCCCGATCAATTCGACGGCTCGTTGAGGATCTTTGACGCCGGGCAGTTGAATGAGGATCTGATTCTCCCCTTGAGGAGCGATAACCGGCTCCGTGACCCCGAATTGGTCGATACGGTTGCGGATCGTTTCCAGCCCTTGCCGGATGGCCGAGTCCTCGATGGACTTAACCTCTTTCGGGTTCAATTCCAGAAGGTACTGATATTTTCCTTCTCGTTCGAGGAAAGAGGCTACCTTCAAGTTGGCAAACTGGTCGGAACGAATAAGGTTGAAACGGTCGTTGGCTTTGGTGTCGGTCAGAAGAACGGAGATCTTTCCTGCGGAATTCCGTTCTACTTGTTGGAAAGAAATGTCTTTCTTGGTCAGGGTGTCTTTGATGTCGCTGGCGTATTTGTCCATCGCACTTTCAACGGCCTTCTGAACTTCCACCTCGAGCAGCAGATGCATTCCTCCCCGAAGATCCAACCCTAAATGAATCTTCTCCACGGGAAGAACTTTTCTCCACCATTGCGGGAGAGGGTCGATGAGCGTGGGGGTGAGGAAAAGGATTGAGAGAGCCAGGAGCAAGAGAATCAACCCGGCTCGCCATTGAATACTTCGCCGCATATTTTTATCTCCTTTAAAGGCTTCTCCGCTTCAAAATCAAACTTGACTTTGGACCTTGCCCGCGATGGAGTTACGGGCAAGCTTGATGCGGACTTTTTCGGCGATTTCCAGTGTGACCACCGTGTCCGTGATGCCGGTGATCGTCCCGTAAATCCCCGAGGCCGTCACGACGCTGTCGCCTTTCTGCAGGCTGGCCAGAACCTGGCGGTGGGCTTTCGACTTCTTCTGCTGCGGCCAAATCAGCAGAAAATAAAAAACCACGAACATTAAGATTAGGGGAAGAAAGCTTCCCAGCCCCGATGCCCCGCCGCCCCCTCCGGGCAGGCCTCCCATTGCATAAGCCAAATCATTAAACATCGAATTTTCCTCCTTATAAGTTTTTTATATTCGTGCAGAAAGTGAGATTCTCTTGCCAGTGGGTAAAGACAAAAGGCTGGAATTCCCCTCCGGTTCTACGGAGGGCTCCCCCATGGAGTTAAAATCTTGAATGAACCCATCCAGACGGTCTTCGGCAATGGCCTGTCGCATTTCCCTCATGAAGGTCAAATAAAAATGCAGGTTGTGGATGGTATTTAAACGGAAAGCCAAAATTTCTTCAGCAAAGTAGAGATGTCGGAGATAAGCCCGGCTATAATTCCGGCAGGTATAGCAGGGGCATCCCGGTTCGATGGGTGAAGGGTCTTCCGCATACTTGGCGTTCTTAATGGCCATTTTTCCCGAACGGGTGAAAAGCATACCGTTACGGGCGTTCCTCGTGGGTAACACGCAGTCGAACATATCCACGCCTTCCCGGACCGCCTCGATCATGTCTCCGGGCATGCCCAGGCCCATTACATATCGCGGCAGATTTTCCGGAAGAAGAGGAGCGGTCTCAGCGATAACCCGGACCATGATTTCTTGGTTCTCCCCGACGCTCAGGCCTCCCAGCGCATATCCATCGAAGCCGATTTCTACCAGCACCTCAACACCCTTCTGCCTGAGATCAGAATACATGCCCCCCTGGACGATGCCGAAGAGAGCTTGATGGGAGGCCTGGTGGGATTCCCGGC
>JAURYC010000015.1 GCA_030654105.1 Deltaproteobacteria bacterium | reverse complement strand
GCTCCTGAAAGAAAACAAGGCGGAGGATATCAAACTCTTTGGAGGGGGCATCATTCCTGATGAAGACATTCCCCAATTGCAAGGACAAGGAGTTCAAGCCATCTTTAGACCTGGAACTTCAACGGAAGATATCATTCTCTGGGTCCAACAGAATATCAAACCGAAAATTTAGGGATAAAAAAAGACTTTAATCCAGTAGCGATAGCTATAACCAAAGCGATGGCCATCCTTTTAGAATTGCTTATGAGTTGGAAAGTAAAAATCTTGAAAAAAATTATTAGCTTAGGCTTGATATTCATATTGGTGGGATTCTTTTCCGGGTGTGGGTGGTGGGCGAAAAAAGAACATGAACTGACACCTCAAGAAATGTATAATAATGCATTAAAATTATTATATAATAAAAAATATGAAGAAGCCACAGAAGCATTCCGCAAATTTAAAGAAGAATTTCCTCTTAGCCATTACACTCCCCTGGCTGAATTGAGGATTGCTGATGCGCTTTTTTTCGGCAAAAATTACGCTGAGGCCATCGTTCAGTACGAGGATTTTAAAAAACTTCATCCGCTGCACTCTGAGATTCCTTATGCCATCTACCAAATTGGCATGTCCCATTTTAAGCAAATAGGGACCCTGGATCGCGACCAGACCGAAACCGAGAAGGCCATTGAACAATTTCGGTACTTGGTTGAAAATTTTCCTCAAAGTCCCCACACAGCGGAAGCCAAAAAGAAAATGCAGTACTGCCAGCTACAATTAGCCGAACACGAATTTTATATCGGCCATTTCTATTACCGTATGCAAAAATACAAGGCAACCTTAGGAAGGTTTGAAGGAATTCTTCAAAAATACCCGGAGTCGGGCCTCGAAAAAAAGATTAAGCCTCTGGCCGAAAAATGCCGGGCTGAGATTGCCAAAGAGGAAGAAAAAAGAAAGGCAAAGGAAGCCCAGGAAGAGAAAAAGAAAAAACCCAAAAAGGAAATATCTCCTGTGGGGCAAGAGCCAACATCTTAAATAATTTCATAAATTTTTTCCAAGGCTTGATTTAATCCTTGCACGTTTGGCCCGCCGGCCTGAGCCATATCAGCCCGTCCCCCACCAGTGCCCCCTACATATTTGGCTACTTCTTTAACCAATTTATGCGCAGGGTATCTTTCTTCGAGATCCTTGGTAACGGCACAAAGAAGCATGGCCTTCCCATCTCCATAGGCACCCAGGAGGATGACCCCGGACCGAATTTGATCTTTTAGACGATCAGCCATTTCCCGCAAGGCTTTGGGATCTTTGACTTCCACCCGGGTGGAAAGGACCTGGATTCCTTTGACTCTTTGGATTGAGGAAGCCAGCTCTTTCGTTTGACCGGCAGACACTTTGGCTTGCAAGACTTGAAAGGCCTTCTCAAGTTCTTTTTGTTCTTTGAGGAGCCGTCGCACTCTCTCCGCTACTTCTCCTGGCTTGGCCTTAACTGCAGCGGCAATGGTTTGAAGTTCTTTTTCTTCCTGTTGGATTGCTTCCCAGGCTTCCTCCCCGGTGACTGCTTCGATCCGTCGCACGCCCGCAGCCACCCCGGTCTCGGAAGTAATTTTAAAAAGTCCAATGTCTCCGGTGCGTTGAGTGTGGGTACCCCCACAAAGTTCGGCGCTTATTTTTCCCATCTGGACCATACGTACGATATCCCCATATTTCTCTCCAAAGAGGGCCATGGCACCTTTTTCTAAGGCTTCCTTGTAGGAAACGAAGGAAACGCCTACTTCCAGATTCTGGCGTATTCGCGAATTAACGATGCCTTCCACGCGATCAATTTCTTCGCTCGTTAGAGGAGAAAAATGAGTAAAATCGAAACGCAAACGTGAAGGGGTCACTAACGATCCTGCTTGCTTCACATGATCTCCCAAAATCTGTCTTAGGGCAGCCTGTAAGAGATGGGTGGCGGTATGGTTGAGGGCTGTCTTTCTCCTGTTATCCGCATCGACCTTGAGTTGAAGCACATCTCCCAGCCGTAAGATTCCTTTTTTAATGACCCCCCGATGGACGATCACTTCCGGCAAAGGCCTGGAGCAATGAGTAACTTCCATTAAAGAGTTTTTGGAAGTCAGGATTCCGCGGTCACCCGCTTGCCCTCCAGATTCACCATAGAACGGAGTTCGGTCAGTGATTATCTCCACCTCTTCACCTTCATGACCTTCCTCAATTTCGCTTTCGTCTTTGAGGATTTTGACGATTCTCCCCTCAGATCCCAGTCGGTCGTATCCTACGAATTCCGATCGCAAATTCTGAGCTGCGAGGGCTTTGTAGATTTTTCGCAAGGCTTCTTCCCCAGAGCCTTTCCAAGACTCACGGGCCCGAGCGCGCTGGATCTCCATGGCTGCTTCAAATCCTTGCCGGTCCATATGAAAACCTTCATCGCGAGCCATTTCTTCGGTCAGGTCCAACGGGAACCCATAAGTGTCGTAAAGCTTAAAAATTAACTCGCCCGGAATCAGTCGCTGTTTTCCCTGCAGCAATTTTTGTTTTTCTTCGGCCCAGAGGCGCAGACCAATGTTCAGGGTTTCGGAAAAACGCTCTTCTTCATTGGAGATCACCATTTTAACCATCTCCCGGGCACTGAGTAGTTCCGGGTAGGCTTCCCCCATCAGTTCGACCACCTCATTCGTCAAACGGAATAAAAAAGGATCGCTGAGCCCCAATTTCTTTCCATGGCGCATCGCCCGGCGCATGACCCGACGCAGAACATATCCCCTTCCTTCATTGGCAGGAAGAACGCCATCGCTGATTAAGAAAGTTGCGGCTCGGCAGTGGTCAGCAATGACCCGAAAGGAGACACTGTCGGCCCCATGGGCAAAATATTTCCGACCACTCCATTGTTCAATGGCTTTAAAAATTATTTGGAAAAGGTCGGTAGCGTAATTACTATCCACTCCCTGAACGATGGCCGTAATCCGTTCCAACCCCATTCCGGTATCGATGCTGGGCTTGGGAAGAGGGGTTATCTGCCTATCCGAGTGGCGTTCAAATTGCATGAAGACCAGGTTCCAAAGCTCAAGGTAGCGGTCGCAATCGCAACCGATGGCGCATTCCGGGCGGCCGCACCCAATTCCTGGACCCTGGTCGATGACAATTTCCGAGCAGGGACCACAAGGTCCTGTATCCCCCATTTGCCAAAAATTATCTTCGCTGGGGAGTGCCCGAATCCTTTCCTCAGGGACAAAGCGGACCCAAATCTTCTTGGCTTCATCATCCGGCCCAATGCCTAAAGCTTCATCACCCTGATGAATCGTTACCCACAGCTTTTCTTGGGATAAGCCCAGGACTCCGGTTAGGAATTCCCAGGCCATGGCAATGGCTCCTTCTTTGAAATAATCGCCAAAAGAAAAATTCCCCAGCATTTCGAAAAAAGTGTGATGACGGGCTGTGTACCCAACATTTTCTAGGTCATTGTGTTTCCCCCCCGCCCGCACGCATTTTTGGGAAGTGGTTGCCCGGGAAAAGGGGGCCTCCTCTTCCCCGGTAAAATAATTCTTGAATTGCACCATTCCGGCATTGGTGAAAAGCAGAGTAGGGTCCTTTTGGGGAATTAAGGGGGAGCTTTTAACAATGGCATGTCCTTTCCCCTGGAAGTAATCTAAAAAATTGCGGCGGATTTCGCTACCCGTCTTCATTCCTCTGTAAAACCTCCTAATTCTCGAAAGGCCTCCTGGATATCCTCCCATGAGAATCCCTTCCGGCGAAGGGTATTCGCTAATTTCCTCTTCTCGGCAAGGGTTACTTCCTCCAAAAGTCTTCCTTTCAGCTTCATTCGCATTACCTTTTGCAGCCGTTCGGTAGCTGGGACAGTGACTTCGGCAATTGCCATGGCGGCTTGAGCCAAATCTGCCGGAATTCCTTTTTGAAAAAATTTTTGTCGGATTTGCTGCGGGCCGAGGAATTTTCCCCTGGCCAAGGCGATGGCTAAACGTTGGGCGTAACGAAAGTCATCCAGAAATTTTTTGGCTTCCAATTCTCCCAAGGCGGCTTCGATTTCCCCGGGGGGAAATCCCTTGGCCGTAAGTTTGCGCCGCATTTCTTCGCGACTGTAATCCCGCTGGGCTAAAAGGCGAAGGGCGGATTCTTCGGCGCTCCTCGGATATACTGCCCGTTTTTTTACATCTCTTTTCGCCGTAAAGCGTGCTGAGAATGCAGGAAAAGGATGCTTTGGGCAAAGGAGCCTTTCTTTCACGAAGCCGGGGTTTCCTTCTGTTTTTTGGAAAGTCGGAAGCGCTCCAATAGTTTCTCTTCAATCGCTTTGGAGATTTCAGGATGCTCCTTCAAGAAAGCCTTCGAATTTTCCCGTCCTTGACCGATCCTCTCATTAGCGAAGGAAAACCACGCTCCGCTTTTTTCAACAACTTCATTTTCCACGGCCAAGTCCAAAAGATCGCCTTCCCGCGAAATTCCTTCCCCGTACATGAGGTCAAATTCTACTTCTCTGAATGGAGGGGCCAATTTGTTTTTTACCACCTTAACCCGGGTTCGGTTGCCGATCACCTCCTGCCCGTCTTTGATCGCTCCGATCCGGCGGATGTCCAGGCGAACGGAAGAGTAAAACTTGAGGGCGTTCCCCCCGGTGGTTGTCTCTGGGTTACCAAATAACACGCCAATCTTCATGCGGATCTGGTTTACGAAAATGACACAGGTATTGGATTTGCTGATCGTGGAGGTCAGTTTCCGCAAGGCTTGGGACATCAAGCGGGCTTGTAAGCCCATGTGGGCATCGCCCATTTCCCCTTCTAATTCAGCCTTAGGGACCAGAGCCGCGACCGAATCGATTACAACAACGTCGATGGCCCCACTGCGTACGAGCATTTCGACGATTTCCAGGGCTTGCTCTCCGGTGTCCGGTTGCGAGATCAACAAGTCGTCCGTCTTGACTCCGAGCTTCCGGGTATAAGCGACGTCCAGGGCGTGTTCGGCGTCGATGAACCCGGCAATGCCCCCTTTCTTTTGGGCTTCAGCGACAATATGCAGGGCCAGAGTGGTCTTGCCGGAAGCTTCCGGACCGAAGATTTCCACGACCCGTCCCCGCGGCACCCCTCCCACGCCCAGGGCAATGTCCAAAGCAAATGACCCCGTGGAAATGACCTGAATGTCTGGGATGATGGCATCCGTCCCCAGGCGCATGATGGCCCCTTTGCCAAATTGCCGCTCAATCTGACTAACCGCCAGATCGATCGCTTTCTCTTTAGGACTCTCCGCCGGCATGATTCCCTCCTCTTTTCGTTTAGACATGATTGGCTCGCATTGGAAAGGTTTTTAACTTCGTATAGATGGCCCCCGAAGGGGTCAGTTCGCTCTGGAAAAGAAAAACCTCCTTCGCCTGAAAAGCCCCAATTTCTATGTTTTTATGCGCCTCGATGGCCTGGGTCAACGCTCCTTTTCCTTTGAAGGAACGGACTCTCCCGATTGTCAAGTGGGGCGTGAAAGGGCGAGG
>JAURYC010000014.1 GCA_030654105.1 Deltaproteobacteria bacterium | reverse complement strand
GCGGTGTAGGTATTTGCCATTTCTAGACCTCCTGGTAAATCTGTGCCAAAAATATTATACCGCAATTCGCCTGGGTCGAGTATCCTTTCTTGCGCCGAAATTTGGTCGTTACCGGGAAAGGACAGCCGACGGAGATGCTCTGGCTATATTTTGATGTCTTCGAATTTGATTCCCCGTCCTGAGCGGATGCTTTATGCACGTTCAACCCGCGCCAGGAAGCGAGGGTCGTGCTCCAGCCGATAATCAAACCAATCGTCTTCCGAAGCAAAGCCTATCAAAATGCCGGCGGGCTTTCCATGCCGGGTAATAATGACATCTTCTTTCGCGGCCAGGCGCAAATATTTAGACAATTCATCCTTGACTTCATTTAAAGCTGCTGTCTTCATTGGATTCACCTACCTTTTCCAGCCGTCTTTCCGCCTCGTCCTTGGCAATAATCGCCAAAATTTCAACGGTTTTTTCGGTTACATCATAAAAGATGCGCAGGTTCTCGGCGCGCAGCCGATACAAAAATAGGGGACGTTGCTCAAAACCTTCAATTTATCCCTTGCTTCTCTTTCCTTATCGCCACATCAACTGGGAACGTTGCGGTACGGGGTAACCGTAGGTTCTAAACAACTTTTAATTTCTCGTTACATCTTATGAATTGAAGCCATTAATTTATGTGCGATGAGTTTCTTCAAACAAAAAACCCCGCCTCTTTTCCAGAAACGGGGTTTAAATGGCCCACATAAGCCCCTCCGCTTATTCGAGAGTAGTAAGCCTTTTGGATATACAAATAGGAAAATATATCAAAACAAAAAATAAATCAAGAAATATTTCGGCTATGGGCCATGGGTTATGGGCAATAGGAAGAACCGAAAGGCAAAAACAACGCACAAAGGGATATTGGCAGCTGGCAATGGGCGATAGGCAATATGCTCCCCACCTTCCCGACCTAATCCAATTTATTCTTCGCCGGGCGGACCTCGTAAAGCTCATGATCTTCTTTGACAAGGCACGCGCGCTCTGTGGTCGCCCTCTCAAAGATCAGCTTTGAACTGGAAAAGAGGTCGGGGTTTTCGGCCTTCAAATACCGTGCTGCCATCCGGCAATACTCCGGCTCGATTTCAACACCGATGCTGTTCCGGCCTGTTCTGAGAGCAGCGATCATTGTCGTACCAGATCCGCAAAACGGGTCGAGTACGGTGTCACCTGTAAAAGAAAACATGCGGACGAGACGGGTCGCGAGTTCCATTGGAAACGGGGCGGGATGTTGTTTCGTTGATGCTCCGGGGATATTCCAGATTTGCTGAAACCATTGATTGAACTCATCCTTGGAGATCTTGCTTGCTTGGCGCTGTGAATCAGACGGCTTCCGGTATCCTCCTGGTTTGCGCTGCATGAGGATGAACTCCATGTCGTTCTTGATGATGGCGTTGGGTTCATACGGCTTGCCCAAAAACTTCGACCCGTTGGCCACTTCATATGAGGCATTGGAGATCTTATGCCAGACGATGGGATTTAGGTTGTCGAAGCCCATCCGCCGGCAAATCACACAGATGTCGGCGTGGAGGGGAAATACGAGGTGTCGTCCGAAATCACGTCTGGCCACACAGACATCCCCCACCACACACACCAACCGTCCCCCGGGGACAAGGACACGAAAAACATGCCTCCATACCTTTTCCAGCTCATTCAGAAATGCCTCGTAATCCTGGATATGCCCTAATTGATCGGGATTCTCCTGGTATCTTTTGAGATTCCAGTACGGCGGAGAAGTAACGATGAGGTGAACGGACTCATCATCCAGGAAGGACAAATCCCTTGCATCGCCATTAATAAGTCTGTGAAAGGTAGTCAACATTTAGCCGCGAAAACAATTACCTTCCCCTGTTTATTATTGAAAGAAATTTACGCCTTTTAATGGAACCTGTCAATCACTGCTTTAAGAGCAATCGCAAATTCGGGGGACCCAATACTAAATTCTTTGGCTATGCATGGAGATAAGACTGAATTCCAGGGGGCAAGAGGTAGGCATTCGGCAAAGTTTCACTTTTTCAGCACCACGGCCTCCAGAGTGAGGACCTTGGCCGATTCCGCAAGTCCCTGATCGGCGGTTACAAAGGTCAAACCTTCCAAATGAGCAATCGCCAAATGTAAAGCATCGAGCGTTTTTAAGTTTGTATTAAAAAGCCCAATCCAGTCTCTGGCCAATCGATAATGATGCGGTTCAACAAAAAGGTGGGTGTAAAAATGACCATCCACATGGCTGAGAAATTTAGCGACAATTCTGGCGGCATCCTTGCGGGATAGCTGGCCCTCCCGAATCTTCCTTGAAAGCGCCGAAAACATTTCCACCTCGGTTAAGGTGCTGATTGCCGGGCGCAAATGGGCCATAAGAAAGGCCTCGGCCTTTTCACTCAACGGCTCCGGATAATAATACGCCACGATCACACTGGTATCGATGTAGAACATCAATAACGTTCCTCGGTCCTTCCGCGTTTTACAACTACGCTCAAAGATTCTCCCTTGATTCGAATCCCGGCTCGAAAACTTTTTAAGGCCGGTAAACGTTTTCCCTCACCTCTGGGCGGCACGAGACGGGCGATTTCCTTTCCTCGGCGACGAATGATCACTTCGTCTCCTTCCTGCACTTGATCGAGGATCGATCTAAATTTGCTTCGGGCCTCTTTCACACTTATTTCCATAGCCCCTCTCTCCTTTGATCAACAAAAACTTCAATTGCAGTGTACACCAAAGTAAATAAAGTGTCCACTAAAAATTACCTGGATGTCGAGGGTTAAAAGTTTGGCGAGGGGGAAAAATAACAGGGAGAGGGGATATTTTTGGCTTTTAAGGCTGGCCCTTTCAGGGATCTTGATTTCGCAGTTTGTGCTGAGGTTCTAAAGAGTCTTGTGTTTTATGTAGGCGAATACTTCGGTGGTTGGTTGGGGGCTGGCCGGCGATCTTCCAGGCCTGAATCGGGTCCAGAAAATGCTCGCGAGAAGCTTCCTCCAAGAATCGTCTAAGCCTCTATCTCCTCTTTGACGGAGATGGCCACCTTATAAAGAACCGTGAGGATGAAGAAACCCATGGCCCAGACTCCCAGGGTGATAAGTACCTCGGGCCCCGTAGGATAATATTCCGTAATTTTTCCTAAGGGCGAAGGGATGAAACCCGTCACCACCAGACCCAATCCCTTTTCAATCCACAGCGATCCAAATACAGCCACGCAGGCTACGGCTAAGAGACTCTCATTCTTACGGGTGCGCGGGTTTATTAAAAGAATCAGAGCGGCTCCGGCCAGAAAAACAGAAGCCCACATCCAGGGAACCAGGGCCCGGTGCCCTTCCAATCCGGCAAAAAGGTATTGGAAATGTTTCATGTGCTCCGGAATTTGACTGTAAAAGACCGTAAAGATTTCCATGCCCACCAAAAATATACTGATCACCAAAGCATAGGTAACAATCTTGGCCAGCGTTTGCACCGGCTCTTTTCCGGTATCGAACCGGGTGAATTTTCTCAAAATGAGGCAAAGCAGGATCAGGAGCGCCGGTCCGGAAGCAAAGGCCGAAGCCAGAAAACGGGGAGCCATGATGGCGGTCAGCCAGAAACTCCTCCCCGGGAGACCGGCATAGATGAAGGCCGTTACCGTATGGATACTGATGGCCCAGGGAATAGAGATGTAAATCAGGGGTTTGACCCAACGGGGCGGGGGAACGGACTTTTTTTCGCAAGCCAACACCGTCCAACCAATCACGATATTCAAAAGGAGATAACCGTTGAGAACTATCATGTCCCAGAAGAGGATAGAACTGGGAGTGGGGTAAATCAATAAGTTGAAGGCCCGGGCCGGTTGGCCGAGGTCCACGATAATGAACATTAGACACATCATCACGGAGGCAACAGCCAAAAACTCACCCAGAATGGTGATCTTCCCGAAGGCTTTATAATTATGCAGATAATAAGGCAGGACGACCATCACCGCCGAGGCCGCGACCCCGACCAAAAAGGTAAACTGGGCGATATAAAGCGCCCAGGTCACGTTCCGGCTCATGCCCGTAATACCCAATCCGTAGTCCAGCTGGCGCAGATAATAAAAAACTCCCACCCCGATAAAAAGAACTAAAAAGGCTATCCAACTCCAATATCTCCGACTTCCAATGAGTACCTTTTCGAGCATCTCTTCCTCACACGATATAATAAACCTGAGGCTGAGTCCCCAGTTCCGGCTTGCGGCGAATGGTGAAATGAGCCCGGAGAAGCTTGCGCACATCGGAATCCGGGTTGCCCAGGTCGCCGAAAAACAGAGCCTTTTCTTTGCAGGCTACCACGCAGGCCGGGAGAAGTCCTGCGGCCAATCTCTCTACGCAGAAATTGCACTTCTCCACAACTCCTTTGGTCCGGGTCGGAAAAGCGGGGTTGATTTTCTTGATAAAAGGCCGGGGGTCTCGATAATTCATGGATCGGGCTCCATAGGGGCATCCGGCGATGCAGAAGCGGCATCCAATGCATCGATGATAATCCATCATGACGATTCCGTCCTCTGCGCGCTTGAAGGTCGCCTGCGTAGGACACACCCGGACACAGGGAGGATTTTCGCAATGATTGCAGAGGACAAGGACCGGTCTCTCCTTGACACCGGCCTGGATGTAAGGATGTTCTTGGCCCGGAAAAGCATCCCCAAACCGCTCATGCCATATCCATTTAATCTCATCCTTCTCGTTGCCGAAATCTGGAACATTATGGATATTGTGGCAGGCTTGGATGCAATCCGTACAGCCGTGGGGACATCTCCGTGAGTTTATCACCATGGCCCATCGTTTGGCTTTCAGGGCTTCCGGAGGCTTGAGGATCTTGGAGGATTCATTCCTGGCCAGGACCTCCAGCACCGGCTTGGCTCCCCAGCCCATTAAGGAAAGTCCGGTTATTTTTAAAAATGTTCTCCGGCTGCTTTTCATCCCTTCATCTCCTTGGGGACGACATGACAACTCCAACAGGCCGGAGAGACCCCGGTATAGCTATGGCAGCGGTCACAAAATTTATCCTTGTTGGAGTGGCAGTGTAGGCACGTATTGGAAAGACTCATCAGATACTTCTTCCCGTCGGAGGCCACATAAAGGCGGCCGCCTTCACGAACAACCGCATTTCTCCAGGAATCGATCAGCTCCATATGATTCGCTCTCATGTAAGGGGTAGGCTCTATGCACTGCTTTTCCTTCATCTGCTGGATTACCGGCGTGTCCATCTTCAGTTCGGGCGGAGGAGCGGCTTTACCCTGGTTATACCAGAAAGGAAAGGATACCAAACCAATGCCGATCAGCAGCCCGGTGATGATTTTTCCAGCATCATACATCCTCAGATCCCTCCATCTTTTGCAGGGGCTGACCGCGTAAATCGGTTGTCCTCTCTTTTTCTCCTTTCATCATCAGGGCATTGGCTACCATCTCATGAACGCCGGTGACTTCTACCCCGGGAACCCAATACTCCATCAGGGAATGCAAAGTGGCCCGGTCAATCGCGCAGATGCAGGCCAACCGGTTCACCCCGTGTTTTTCTTGGACAAACTTTACAGCATTGGCCCGGGGAAAGCCTCCCCTCATCCTCATTTCCATGTTTTCATCTGTACCCAGGCCGGCCCCTCCCCCACAACAGAAAGTTTGCTCCCGGATGGTATTTTCCGGCATTTCATAAAAATGGTTACACACCTTCTTGATGACATACCGCGGTTCTTCAAATAATCCCATGGCCCGGGCAGGGTTACAGGAATCGTGGAAAGTGACCTTCAGGCGATCATTCCTGCTCGGATCCAATTGCAATTGGTTATGCCGGATCAGGTCGGCGGTAAATTCCGTGATATGGACCATCTTGGTGGACCTGGCATTCTCGAACTTTGTGCCCGTCAGTGGGGAGACCGGTTCTTCGAGAAAATCCGCCGGCCCATTCATCGTGTCCATGTATTGATGGAGGACTCGCCACATATGGCCGCATTCTCCGCCCAGAATCCATTTCACCCCTAATCTCCTGGCTTCGTCATATATCTTGGCATTGAGCCGCTTCATCAACTCGTGAGAAGAGAATAGGCCGAAGTTTCCCCCCTCGGAGGCATAGGTACTCCAGGTATAATCCAATCCGATTTCGTGAAAGAGCATCAGGTACCCCATGCAGGTAAAGGTGCCGGGGTCGGCGAACAGATCGCCGGATGGCGTGACAAAAAGGATCTCCGCACCTTTTTTGTTGATGGGGACCTCGACCCGGATCCCCGTTCGATCCTCGATATCGTCGGCGAAAAAATCCAACATATCTTTGATGGCGTGGGGTTGAAGGCCGAGATGATTTCCCGTCCGAAAGCAATTGGCCGCCGGTTCAATAATCCAGTTGATGTTGCAGCCCACCAGGTTGAGCAGCTCCCTTCCGATCATCGTGATCTCTGCCTGATCGATGCCGTAGGGGCAGAAGACCGAACAGCGGCGGCATGCGGTGCATTGATAGAAATAGTAGAACCACTCCTTCAGCACATCGACCGTGAGCTCCCGAGCTCCGCCGAGTTTCCCCATTATCTTGCCCGAGGTTGTGAAGTAGCGGCGGTAAACCGAGCGCAGGAGTTCAGCGCGGAGGACGGGCATATTTTTAGGGTCTCCGGAACCGATAAAAAAATGGCACTTATCCGCGCAGGCCCCGCACCGGACGCAAATATCCATAAAAAGCCGGAAGGAACGGTATTTCTCCAGCCGTTCTTTGAACCCTTCCAAAATGATTTCTTTCCAGTTGGCCGGCAATTTCCAATCGGCATCGGATGGCTGCCATTCCCTGGGGTTGGGAAGATCGAGGTATTTAAGGTTTTTAGGGGCTGCCGAATAACACCAGGTACCCGGCCTGAATTCAACGGGAGTATTCATCCAACCTGTTCGGGGCGGCTCAAAATTGATTTGGGTGAGTTCGTCGGGTTTAAGAATTTTGGCCAACGACATACTTACTCCTTCTCCACAGGCAACCCGGCCGCTTTCATCTTGTCCCGGAATTCATCTTCATATTCTTCGTAGGTGTGGACCTTCACCGGGTAATTCCAGGGATTGATGTGCCTGCGCGTGCGGCTGTTATTGGCCAGGTTTCTTGTGGGGCTGAGAAAAACCCCTCCCATGTGCATCAATTTGCTCATGGGAAAGTAGGCCAGCAAAACGCAGACCAGAAAAAGGTGGACATAAAAGGGAAGCCCAATCCCATCCGGAACAACCGGCGTAAAACGGAACCATCCGCTGGCCAACTCTTTTACCCGGAAAAGATCCACTTTATAAAAATGGCGCATGAGGATGCCGGAAAGAACCACGCCCAGGATCAGAAAAAGGGGGAAATAGTCCGCGGGAAGGGAAATGTAACGCAGCTGGGGGATAACCACTCTTCGCAAAAAAAGGTAAGCCACAGCCAGCAAAAGGGCGGCATCCGTGAGGAAAAGCGTGGGCACGCCGACTTCAAAAAACCCGTCCATCTTCGTTAATATATCCACCCAAGAAGGCATGGGCGTGGTAAAAAACCTCAGGTGGCGCAAGAGGACGAAGAGAAATGACCAGTGAAAGGTCAGTCCGGCCAGCCAGAGCCATTTCGCCCCTCCATAAACGGGCCGTTGCCCCATCAATTCAACCTTGGTATTCCGGAACAGGGAACGGAAAAGAAGGATCTCCAGAGCCATCCTGCCGAATACTCCCACCCCGTTGGAGGGGTTATCGAAAAAACTGGCCTTGATCCACGGTAAAGATTTCTGCTGCCCGCAAGTTGTCGGGATACGAAAAGGGACGGGAGATCTTCCCCACTGAAAAACGCGATAGATAAATCCGCAAAGGAAAGCACCAAAGGCGGTGTAGGGGATGACGATTCCGAAAAGATAACCCAAGCTGGCCCCTCCCACCGCCCCGAGAGGTATCAGAACAAGAATGATGACGGCAAGGAGGGAAAACCATACATTCATAGGGCCTTCCCCACTTCACTTTGAAGAGTCTATGTTGTTGGTCATATAATCCACCTTCTTATCCTGTTGCTCATAGATCATACGGATTCTTTGCCAAACCTTTTCCGACGAGTTTTTCAACTCTTGGATTTTGATTTCGTAGACCTTCTCCCGGCAGCTCATATACCTGTCGAAGGAGAGAAGAGTCAATCGATCCACCTCAGCCGCAAATTCCTGAAACTCCCCAACGAGGTGGTTTCGCTGGATTTCCTTTGCTAACTCAAGGCTAACGATTTTTTTGATAGAGGGGATAAAGGAGATGGCCTGGGATGGAGAAAGTTGCTGAACGGCCCGCATTCGGATGATGGGGTCGAGAAAAGGGTAAACTTTTTCTTCCTCCCAACCCCGCAGGAGCTCCCCATACAATCCTTCAAGGGATTCTCCGATCGTGGCGCCTACCGGGTTGGCAAAGCGGTTCCCCTTTTCTTTTATAAAATTTTGAGAATCCGCCGGATAGGTACTCAGGACCTCCTCGAACCATTGGGTCAAAATGGGTAATTTTTTCTGAAATAAAAGGTCCTTCAGATTCATATTTTCCTCACCGGCGATGGTCATCCTTGGACTCCAAGACTTACGTCCCTGCAGCAGCCTCCTTTATGATGTCGATGTCCTTTTCCGAAGTCCACTCGAGGGAATTCCGGATGAGCCGGGCGAGCCGTTTATAAATATTGTCCTCCGACTCCTGGAAGAGAAAAACATCCGCGGGATTGTTCCGATTCGCAGTGAGTCCGAGTCCACTAAGACAAAGAGGCGGGATAATACCCGCCTCTGCTTTCTTTGCAGATTCAGCGATCAAACACAACCCGTGGGTTTAGCGAGGCCGGCCAATTTGCAGGCCCCCTTGGCAGGTCCTGAAGGAAAGAGTTGGTAGATTTTCTTTAATTCAAACCCGGTTTCTTTACAAAGCTTGCGAATCATCGGCGCGATGCCGAATTGTTGGTAATAATTTCTCAGATAATTGATGACTTTCCAATGCTCTTCCGTGAGCGAACCTTCAATTCCTTCTTCCTTGGCGTACGCCAGGGCGAAATTCTCATTCCATTTGTCTAATTCTTGGAGGAAACCATCCTCATCGACATCGTAAGATTTTCCTGCTAACTCAACTGTGGGCATTCTTTCATCCTCCTCCTTTTGGTATTGATAATTGAAACTATTAAATTTAATAGGACGCAGATTTACGCAGATAACCGCAGAAACAAAAAAGACGCTATGCGCATAGCGCTAAGCGATTTTCTGTGTACATCCGTGTCCAAAAAGGAATTTCCTATACAATTGAATTCAGAAATCAGGAGAATGAATTGCGCCTACCCAGTTTCTGACTTCTGAATTCTTTTTGGCTAAACTGCCAACTCCTTATAAAGCGACGGGCGGCGCCGGTTTAAAAAGAATCCTTGGGGATTCTCCCTCACTTTCCTTAAAACAATTTCTTTCAGATCGGCCGTGATGATTCCCTCTTCTCCGCCGCCGTTCGCCGCTATCAATTCCCCCCGGGGATTTAAAACGAGGGCCGTCCCCGTGAAAGCCAAACCTGACTCCGTTTCTCCCGTTTGATTACAGGCGACAATAAAGACGCTGTTGTCATAAGCTCGCGCAGCCAGGTAACGAAGCCAGCGTTCTTTTTTTTCTTCGGATGATTCCCGCGGGGAAGCATGAGGAATAAAAATAATCTCTGCTCCCTTTAACGCCAGCATCGTGCTGAGCTCGGGAAAATGGGCATCGAAGCAGAGTTCGATACCAAAAGCACATCTTTGGTATTGAAAAATGGGCCAGGCCTGCCCAGGTCGGTAAATCCCTTCTTCCGGTGGACCTAAATGGAGCTTACGATAAACACCCAGTAATCCCTCCGGGCTGGCGGCGAAATGGCTGATAAAGATTTCCCCTTCTGATCCTCTTTCGGCCAAGCCGGCCAGAATCAAGAGGCCGTTCTCTCTGGCCATCTTTAAGACAGCCTCGGTAATGGGTCCGGGGATGCTTTCCGCGATGGCCGTCATGTTCTGGCGGAGGCCATAACCGCTGATGTTCATTTCGGGGAAACAGATGATCTGCACTCCCTGATCCGCTGCCCGGCACACGAAGGATTCCATGTGGGCCAGGTTCTCTTCTTTCTTCCCCAGTGCAGATTGCATCACCACTGCGGCTACTTTGACGTCTTCCATTTCCCTCAAACCACCGCCATCGCGATCTTTTCGCTTAGGCGATAACCTCTGGCTTTCTCCACCAGGGCATAACCCCACTCCGCCGTTCCCAGGGCATGAACGTGGGAATAAGTTGCTAATACATTCTTGCGGTAGAGCCCGTCCCTTTTACCATCAATACCTGCTCCCCGCTTCACCTTAAAGGCGAGACCGGCCTCGCCCTCATGTAACCAAAGGAGGCGTGAGTAATGAAACTCATGGCCTTTCAAAACGAACCCCACCGGAAAGAAGGGATTCTCTTTTTCCACTTCTAAAAGGGTATACCCATGTCCTTGCGGACGTTTCTCCATTTGAAAAGCAACCGGTAAGGCTCCAACCATCGGAAAGTTCTGGCCGCCTATGATCAAGCTTTCTCCCAGGTACATTAACCCGCCGCATTCGGCGTAGACCGGCAACCCATTTTCTACAGCTTGGCGGAGAGAATTACGAAAACGAACGTTGGCAGCTAAGCGCTGCGCATGCATTTCCGGAAATCCTCCCCCAATGTACAGCGCATCCACCGGCGGGAGCTTCTTTTCCCTCATAGGGCTAATTTCGATTACGGTCGCCCCGTGGTTGGCGAGGGCCTGCAGGTTTTCCGGATAATAAAATTGGAAGGCAGAATCCTTCACCACTCCGATGACCGGTCCACCCGAGCCTCTTCCCGCCCCGACGGGAAAAGTTCTCTTTTCTTGGATCCCTGCAATGCGCGGAACCCTGAGAGAAGCTTTCCCGGCAATCCCCCAAAGTTGCTCCAGGTCCAGGTATTTTTCAGCAACTTCAATCGCCTTGCCCAGCGCTTTTTGAACCCAGACATGTTCTTGCGGAGGGGTCAACCCCAGATGTCTTTCGGGAAATGGAAAATTTTCCATCCTGGGCACGGCCCCCAAAACTGGCAGGTGGCAGGATTGTTCAATAGAACGCCGCAAAATTTCTTCCTGCCGGCTGCGGGCCACCCGGTTCATAATCACGCCTTTAATGTCCACGCCGGGGTCAAATTTCTGACAACCCAAGGTCATGGCTGCAGCCGTCCGGGTCACCTTGTCGCAGTCCAGGATCAGGATGACGGGTGCGTCCAAAAGCTTGGCCAGCTCGGCTGTGCTTTGGCTTCCTGCGGCATCCATCCCGTCATAAAGTCCCCGGTTCCCCTCGATCAGAGCAATGTCCGCGGTCCACGTATTCCGCTCAAAGGACCGCAGAACCTCCTGGCGTCCCATTAAGAATAAATCCAGGTTGTGGCATAGCTGCCCAGCGGCCAGCGAAAGCCAGGCGGCATCTATATAATCCGGTCCTTTTTTAAACGGAGCTACCTTCTTACCCCGTTTCCTCCAGGCCGCAGCCATTCCGAGGGAGAGCGTGGTCTTCCCCGCTCCCCCCCGCAAAGCTGCCATAACCAGCCGAGGCAAATACTCGGTCATCTTCTCAGGCTACTCTTTGGGAAAATACTCGGCTAGCATGAGATAGGTCGTGCTGCCGCTGGACCAGTATTTCAGGGTTTCTTCATCCAGGAGTTCCTTCACCGCCCCCTGAACGGCATGGCGGTCTTCATTGGGGAGCCCCTTGACGACATCCTTTATGTAATATTTTTTCTTGTCCCCTTTGGATTTCTCCCGAAAAAACTCCAGTACTTTTTCTTTGGTCTCGGCGCTCATTTTCAACCCCACTTGAATTGGGTAGTGGTTCGGAAGGTATTCGGAGCCAGGGTAAAATCATCGATGTGCTTGTCGGTGAATTCAATTCCTGTCAAGCGGAAGAACCTTTCCCAACCAACCCGGTCAATCCATTCCCCCATGCGTTCATGCTTGCGTCCCTGCTTGGCGTAGATCTCCACAATATTCTTAACCGCCGCTACCGTCTCCGGCCATCGCGGCGGGTTGTTGGGCAGGTAGGGGATGACTAATTTGGAAAACATAGGAGCGCTGCGAGCATTGGACACCTTGCCTCCGACCCAGATGGAGATCCCGTCATTTTCCGCGTCCGCCAGGGGGAGAGCTGGGCACACGGTGTAGCAGTTGCCGCAGTACATGCACTTTTCTTCATTGATGACCACGCTCTTGGTCTTGGGGTCCGGACGGATGGCTCCGGTTGGACAGGACGCTATGGTGGTGGGAATCTCGCAAACATTCGGTACCCGGGAATGATCCGGCTTGGGGACGGTCCGGTGAATTCCCAGGATGGCAATGTCCGAACAGTGTACGGCGCCGCACATATTCAAACAGCAGGCCAGGGCAATTCGTACATGGGCAGGTAGTTTCATGGTAACAAAATAATCATAGAGCTCATCCATGACCGCCTTCACGGGTCCGGAGGCATCTGTGGCTGGGGTGTGGCAATGAACCCATCCCTGCGTATGAACGATATTGGTTATGGAGTGCCCCGTTCCACCTACGGGATAGTTTTTGCTCTTGAGCTCAGCAATGAGAGCATCTACCCTGTTTTTATCGGTTAAAAGGAATTCCACGTTGTGGCGGCTGGTAAAGCGCAGGTAACCATCGCAGTATTTATCGGCGATTTCACAAATCTCCCGGATATGGTCGGTGCTCAAGAGTCTTCCAGAGCCCACGCGAACCGTATAAAGTTCATCTCCGGATTCGGCCACATGTTTCAGGAGGCCCGGTTTGAGGATTTCATGATGTTTCCATTTTCCATAATTCTTCTGAATGACGGGGGGCAGAAAGTTTTTATAGTTCGGCGGTCCGATATCAGTCTTGGCCATGCTTATTTTACCTCCTTCTTGATCTCTTCGGGCCAGAAGAATATATAAGGGTTCGTCCGAGGGGATTTGACCATCTGCGGAATCGGCTTCAGTCCAACGGCCTTGAGGAAAGTCCGCATACCCACCCGGTTGATCAACTCCCCCAGTCTTTCCCTGGATTTTCCGTTCTCATCCCACCAATCCTGAATTTTCCGGATCAGTTCTTTCAATTCCTTATACGGGGGTTCCAGTTTCATGAAGGGCACGATCAGCGTAGAGAGAAGAGCGCCCTGCAGAATGGGGGCTTTGCCTCCGACCAGTATGGAAGCGCCTTTTTCTTTCCCCTGCCGCAGGGCCTTGGGCATCAGGTTGATGCAGTGCATGCAGCGGGTACAGTCCCCATCTTCGATCTTGAGCTCTTTCTTCCCTTCATCCCAGTTCATACATTTCGTCGGACAAAGGTCCGTGACCTCTTCCCGTATGTTCAGACCGGAGGCTGCGTAGGCCTTAACCTCTTGGGCATCAATTTGAATCTTCCCCATCCAGGTTCCAATAATCGAAAAATCCGCCCGGGCGATGGCCGCCACGCAATCATTGGCGCAGGCTGAAACCTTAATCTTGAACTTGTAGGGAAACATGGGCCGGTGAATCTGGTCCTGGAATTCCATGGTAAGGTTGTAACAAATATCCAGGCTGTCGATGCAGGCCCACTCACAGCGGCCCGGTCCCACGCAGGCGCTGGGCGTCCGGAGGGCCGACCCGGATCCCCCTAAATCAAAACCGGCATCCGAAAGGTCATCAAAGCAGGGCTGAAGATTCTCCGTTTTGGTTCCCAAAAGAATAATGTCCCCGGTGGACCCATGCATGTTGGTCAACCCGCTTCCATGCTTATCCCAAACGTCGCATAGGGCCCGTAGAGCCTTCGTGGTATAAAACCATCCCGTCGGATGATTCACCCGCAAGGTGTGGAAGTGTTCCACGCCAGGGAACAGGTCGGGCCGGTCCGAGTATCTTCCGATCACGCCCCCACCGTATCCCTTGACCCCCACGATTCCCCCATGCTTCCAGTGCCCGATCTTTTCCTTGTAGGAAAGCTCGAGCTGGCCCAAGAGATCCCGGGCCATGGGTTTCTTTTCCGCAGCCTGCTTAATGTCTTTCACGAAGCTCGGCCACGGCCCCTTTTCCAACTCATCCAATAGAGGGGTTTCTGATTTAGCCATCTCTTTCTCCTCCATTTTTTATTTCAATCACGCACTGAAAAAAATCCTTTACTATGTCCAGAATCCTTTAAAAACTTGGTCACCTCCTTAAAATTTTTATATCCTATATCCATCCCTTTTGATCTCTATAAGAAGGATATTTCCTTAAGTCCATTATAAACCAAAAAAATAAGAAAATTTATTGGGACACAGATTTTCGCAGATAAACGCAGATATATATTTTTTGTGAATCTTTTTTGTTTTTAATATCCAGAAAATCTGCGTTCATCTGTGTCCAACAAGAAAATTCCTATCCAATTAAATTAGAGGGGTGTCCAGAAGGCGCCCATCAACGATCAGGCAGAAGGTCCATTAAACCGGTGGACTTTTCACTGTATCTTCAGAAGAAAAATTAGCCCTATTTAAAATTGCGGATGTGAACGTATTTGCTTTAAAGATCCTATGGGCAGAGCGAAAATCCCATTTTCATTATGGTTGACTAACCCTCTCTAAGTCAAGAGGTTTTTGATAATTTTCGCAGAAAGGCCCTGGTGATGTGATCAGCCGGTGCCAACCCAATTTTTTGTGATCAACTCCCATAGCAATCCCCAACAACTGCTTAATATTAAACACGGGAAGCTTTATTTTTTCCCCCCAATTCCCGTTTGATCGCCCGCTGCTTGGCATCCAGCATGAGTCCCAGGGGGCAGGTCACCGCGCGAAAATCGAGAGAGAGTTTCTTCGCCTTATTTTCCCGCTGCCCTCC
>JAURYC010000013.1 GCA_030654105.1 Deltaproteobacteria bacterium | reverse complement strand
GATCCTTCCGTGATTGCCGGTTTGGAATACCCAAAATTTGTGGAGATGGTGTCCTCGGGCCAGAGGCGCTTGTCGCAAGAGAATCGGTTGCAGGCCATTTGGAAGATGGCTGTCGATTCGGTAGGCTGTGAGGTTGGGCCGACGGTTGCATTTGAGGTACAAGTGATGGTCGAGGGGCTGAAGCAGATCCGGAAGGGTATCCAGGACATTGAGGAGAAGATTTACGAAATCTGTTCCCAGTTTCCCGAGTATGAATTTCTGCTGAGTATTCCGGGTTTTGGTCCGGATATTTCTGCCAAGGTTTTAGGGGCGGTGGGAGATCCATTTCGTTTTCAGAGTGGAAAACAGGTTTTGAAGATGGCTGGCTTAGACCTCAGTGCGGAACGTAGTGGAAAAACTTCCCAGAGTGCGATTCCGGTCATTTCCAAAAAAGGAAAAGCGGATCTTCGTTATGCCTTGTATCAGGCGGCTTTCATTGCTTCGACCAAGAATCAGGACTTTATCGTTTATTACACTCATAAGCTCCGGGGCCGAGAAAGAGAGCCTGGGATCAAGACCAAGATGCGGGTGAAGTTGTCGGCCAAGCTTCTGATCATTGCCTGGACGTTGATGAAGAAAAAGGAGCCTTTTAATCCGGATTATTTAAACATCGAATAAGAGAGCATTGAGATTCGACGAGAGAGCCCGAGCAGCTACGTTGAGGCAAATGACCTCGTGGGGGACAATCCTGGGCCTCTCACTGAACTCTTTAATCTGGATTAGGGATGATGGATAGCCCTCTTGGGCATACCGGATAAAAGTAACGATTAGATATAGAGTTCGTCGAAGTGAGAGATTCGTCGAATGAAAAAAGCTTTTTAAAAAGCTTCATGGATACGTGTGGCCCAAATGCGGCTTGCATTGTAACTCCTGATTTTTTAAAAACTTAATTTTTCTCTTGACAGGAGGAATATAGGATGTCCCCTAACCCCGACTTGGCATTGTAGGAATCCATTAAGCCCAGAGATAAGCAGAATCACAATCTTTAAGACTTTAAGCAGCGTTCCCTTTCCCCTCATGGGTATTCCAGAAGGTGCTGCTATGAAGCTTCTAACGGTGCTCTGCCTTCACCGTTGGGGGCTTCTGATTTTTAGATAACAAAAATAGGTGTCATTTCCGGTTTGGCGGTTTGTTGTTAAGGATAAAGATTTAATCCCAGGCCCCCACGCTCCCGCGCGGGGAGCGACACAGCAAGAGTAAAGACCTGACCCCGAATCCCTGCCGTTTAGGCCCACTACCCTGTAATTGTCTATACCGTAATGCTCATTGAAGTATCTGATGGCCGTTGGATTAAACTGCTCGTAATTGAGCTTCACCTCAATGGGTATCAGGGAATCTTTCATTTTGAGGATAAAGTCGATTTCCTTCTTATCTTTCGTCCGCCAATAAAAGACACTATCCCTATGAGCCTCTTGCAAGAGGCTCATAAGTTTAACTTAAATTAAAGTCAAGCTTTATTTAGGTTTAACATCAGGAGAGAAAATGGGGGCAGGCAATCATAATAAAGTTTTGACTAATTTATTTATTGATGTGCTACAAAACGTCGATGACTCGCAGACTGAGGGTTTACTTTCCTGGCGGCTTTTACCATTATCCTTGGCCGCAACCAATAACGTCATAATGCTGCAAGTTTTGATAAATGGTGGATCTCACTTTCTCTAAGACAACATCTTTGTCCTGCTCATTATAGGAGGAAGTTTCGATCGGCTCCCCCACGATGATGTTCAGCACGCCCGGCTTTATGCGCAGCGCCTTTTTGGGAAAAAGTTTATAGCTATCCAGGATGGTAATGGGCACAATGGGAAGCTTAGCCTTGAGGGCAAGGACGACTCCACCTTTCTTGAAAGGGTTAAGTTTCCCGCCGAGGTTCCTGGTTCCTTCGGCAAAGAAACAGGCGCTGATACCATCTTTGAGTTCCTGAATTGCTTTATTGATTCTGGCGATGGCCTTGGGGCCGTCGCTCCGGTCGATGAATATGACCCGCGCCCGTCGTGCAGCCCAACCAAACAAGGGAATTTTTTCCAGGGATTTTTTTCCTACAAACCGCAAAGTGTGGGACAGCATCCAGGCTACAGCCAGCGGATCCAGATTGCTGGCATGGTTGGAGATAAATACATAAGAGCGCCGCTTTTCGATCCTCTCCAGGCCCACAACCCGGATCCCTACCCGGTTCGTTCTCATGACCAGCCCAGCCCAAAACCTTCCGATTTGGTACGGGACCTTCCCTGTTTTGCTGAAAAAGTCAGTCAATATGACCGGGGGACCAAGAAACAAAGTATAAACGCTTGTGGTCACGGCGGCCCATAAAACCATCATTGCACCTATGAGCATAATATCTTCCCTCTCTCAATTACGAATTTGGGATTTTACCAGGCGTAAACCTTTAAAGAAAAATGGCAACCTAAGGGGGGTTCAGCCAGAAGTGTATTTTATACCACACTCCGCCAAAGAGGGCAATGGTTTCAAATAGATCAAATTGATGTAGTGTAATTTAACTCCTGCTTGACAAAAATGATAATTTTTTGTAGTTTCCGTGGAAACACCGAGGAGATTTTGATAGGGGTTAGTTTTGCAAAAACATAAAGATTTAATTAACTATATTCGAAGACCCGTAAGAGGGTACGTTGCCTGTAGAAAAGAAAATACTCTCGCACTTTATAGCTTGCGCTGTAATTATTTTCATCTTGCCTTG
>JAURYC010000012.1 GCA_030654105.1 Deltaproteobacteria bacterium | reverse complement strand
GGCTATATACAGGCCAAGTGAAGGCGGATCTCTTTAGAGGTTGGTTTCATTCCGCAATCCGCATTCCACATTCTGCATTTGTTTCATTTTTTCCATTTTCCAAAAACCAACGCCGTGTTATTCCCCCCAAAAGCAAAAGAGTTTGAAAGAGCTATGGCCACTGGCTTGCTTCGTGCTTGGTTGGGTACATAGTCTAAGTCGCACTCCGGGTCCGGCGTCTGATAATTGATCGTCGGCGGAATTCTATCCTCATACACAGAAAGAACGGTGGCCACTGCTTCCACGGCGCCCGCAGCTCCCAGGCAATGGCCGATCATCGACTTGATCGCACTCACCGGGATTTTTCCAGCTCTTGCTTTAAAAAGTTCCTTGATGGCTTTGGTCTCGGCTAAGTCGTTGGCCGCAGTAGCCGTACCATGGGCGTTGATGGCATCTACCTCCTTGGGCTCGATGCCGCTATCCTTCAAAGCCGCCTCCATGGCCCGAAAAGCCCCTTGGCCTTTGGGGTCCGGAGCAGTCATATGATGCCCGTCGGCCGTAAGGCCATATCCTCTGACTTCTGCATAAATTTTCGCCCCCCTCCTCCGAGCGTGTTCGGCTTCTTCGATTACCAGGATGGCCGCACCTTCTCCCAGGGAAAGGCCTTTACGGTTAAGGTCAAAAGGACGGCAGCGGTCTTCGTCCACTGAGCGTAAGGCGTTAAACCCGCCAAAGGTTACTTCGGAGAGAGATTCACTTCCCCCCACGATAGCTGCTACAACCTCTCCGGATCGGATTAAGCTAACGGCATAGCCAATGGCGGTAGCCGATGAGGAACAAGCTGTGGCAATGGTGGCTCGGGGGCCCTGAAGGTCGTATTTTTCGGCGAGGGAGTCAGTGAGGGCACAAGTAGCAAAAGGCAGTAGAAGGGAAGGTCGGGCCCGGTGCCATCCTTTCTGGAGCATCTCCCTGCGGTACTTTTCGGCTGAAAAAATTCCGCCTGCCCCGCCGCCGATGAATATGCCAATTCGCTCTCGATCGGCGTTCTTCCAATCCAATTGAGAGTCGGAGATGGCCTCTGCCGCGGCTTTGAGCCCCAGCTGATCGCAACGAGACATCCGCTGGAGATGCCGCTTGGAAAAGTACTGGAAAGGGTTAAACCCTTTTACCTCCGCGGCCTTTTGCGATCGGTACCGGGAGGCATCAAAGAGAGTGATTTCGCCAATCCCGCAAACTCCTTCTAAAAGGTTCTTCCAAAAAGAAGGTACATCATGGCCAATGGCGGTAATGATCCCGAGCCCAGTTACTACGGCATGGCAACAATTCATGGCGTACTCTGTTCCAACACCCTTACAGAGGGAGGAATTTTTATCTTCAGGTCGTCATCGGCGAGGGGCAGGTTGATCTGGAGGTTTTTAAATTCCAAGGTCAGGCGATCCCCATTGGCTTCGACCATCTTGAATCTTATGATGGCCCCGGAGGTTTTGTCAATCCACAACTCCACCCTGGATAAGAACTTTTGGACTTTCTCATCTCTGGGGTGCAAACGAAAATGATGGACGCGCTCGGTCTCCAGTCCTTCGTAAATAATGGCGTATCCGTCGGAGAGTTGGCGGAAAGTTTTTTGGAAGATCGCCAGGAGCGGTTCCAGGGATTGAGTCATTCTCTTATTCCGTCCTAAATAATATTTCTCAGCCTGCAGGCTACCCGGATAATAGATCCAGATGCCCTTCCCGTAGATAGCCACTTCCATCGGTTCTGGCTCCGCATAATTCCAATGGATCAGGTCCGGGCGTTTGAATTTCACCAAACCCGAGGAGAGTAAGGGCTTTTTTATGAGCGAGGTCTCCTTGGTTTGGACAAAAAGGGCGGTGAGAGTTTCGATTTTCCGTTGTTGTTCATCAATGATCCGGATGAGTTCTTCGACGTCCTGGCCGAAGGCGGGTGAAAATTGGCCTGTTAATAAAAGGGCTATTCCCGTAATAACCGCAATCCTCTTACCTCTCACCTCTTACCTCTTACCTTTTCCCTATAGCCTATCGCCTATAGCCTATTGCCTATTTTATATCCTTGCTCATCCCGAAAAGTTCCTCCAGGGTAAGAAATTCCATTCCTCGCTCTCGGAAACCTCGAAGAATTTCAGGTAAAGCCTTAAGAGTCGCCGTCCGGTCTTGGTTGAGCACGGAATCGGAACCATCGTGCAGGAGAATGACTCCTCCGGGATCGGCTTTTTTCAAAATCCTCCGGGCAATGGCCAGAGGGTCTTGGCGTTGGGTATCGAAGGCCCGAACCTGCCAACCCACCATGGACATTCCAAGTTCCTTCAGAATACGAAAAATATTGGGATTGCGGAAACCCGCAGGCTGTCGGTAAAAACGGGGTCTGTAGCCGACCCATTTTTCCGCTTCCCTCTGACATGCCAGGATCTCCTGACGGAATTTCTGCCCAGAGAGAAAATTCATCATCCGCAGGTGGTTGTAGGAGTGGTTACCGATCAGGTGTCCCCGCTGGGAAATCTCGGTGGCCAGAGCTCCAAACTCTTTCAGGTATCTTCCGATGACGAAAAATGTAGCTTTGGCTTGAAAGCGATCCAGGATCTCTAAAACGCGGGGGGTATACAAAGGATGGGGCCCATCGTCAAAGGTCAGAGCGATTCCCCGTCGATCTCCTTTCCAGAGTACTTTTCCTAAAAGAGCCCCTCGAGGGTTGGCGATCTCGTTCAGGGCAAAGAGGGTAAATCCGGCAATAGAGACAATCCAGAGACTCATAGGATTATGGAGCCCGATGCCGTGAGAAATAATCGTAGAAGGTAAACCATTGATCGGGATAGGAGCGAATAAATTTTTCCATGACATCGGCGATGCGTTGAGCATTCACGGCTAAGTCTTCGTCCCGGTTCCCGGTTCTCTGAAGGGGAAGGGGAGGTTCAGCCAGGCATAGGTATTTACTATCTTCACCCCTGAGAACGAATGTGGGAATGAGAACCGCCTCCGAGAGGTGAGCCAAAAGCGCCGGGCCAATGGGAAAATATACGTTCTGCCCGAAAAATTTCACCGGAATTCCTTTGCCCATTAATTCGCGGTCTCCCAGGAGAGCTACGAGTTCATTGGCCTTGAGAGCCTTGAGCACGGCCAGAGAAGAGGAAAGAGTATCGTTCAGAGTGATCACTTTGATTTTTTGCCCTTGGCGAAGGTGAACCCGGTAATCATGCAGGCGGGCCGCCACGTCCGGAGCCGTGATGACATTTAATGAGTATCCCAGCAACGATAAGAAAACCCCCCCCATTTCCCAGTTGCCTAAATGGGCCGTGAGGATCATAGCTCCCTTCCCTTGGAAGAGCGCCCGGTCGATGTGCTCTTTCCCTTGAAAACCGTGGACCATACGACCAAAGTTATCCTCCCTTAGAAGATCCATGCGCGTGTAATCCACCAGATATTTCGCATAATGGACAAAGGTACGGCGCGCTATCTTCCCCACGTCCGAGGGGTTTTCCAAAATCCGGCTCAGGTTCCGGTGAACCATCTCCCGGTCTTTTTTCATGACCGCCCAATAGATATGACCCACCACGACAGCCAGCCAGAGCAAAAACCAGCGGGGGAGGAGGTGGCTAAAAAAACCAATCAGGTT
>JAURYC010000011.1 GCA_030654105.1 Deltaproteobacteria bacterium | reverse complement strand
CGGAATTCGGATTGCGGAATAGAAAGTTCGGCGTGAGGAATTTTGCAATCTGCATTCCGCATTCCGATATCGTTTTTGTGGTCGTTTTTGTGGTCGTTTTTGTGGTTGTTTTTGTGGTTGTTGACAAAAGTACTTAAGTATATTACTTTTAAATAAGTTCTTTTGCAGGAGGCGGGCTATGACTTCTAAGAAGATCGTTCTTCATTTTTCCAAGGAGAACTGGAATAAACCCATCGTCTACAAGCTGGTTAAGGAATTCAACCTGAGCTTCAACATCCTCAAGGCCAACGTTCTACCCCGGCAGGAAAGTTTTATGGTCCTGGAGTTGAGCGGGCCCAAGGCCGATTTTAAAAGGGGTCTGGAATACCTGGCCGAAGCTGGCGTAGGCGTGGAGCCTATCGAGAGGGACATCGCCCGGGACGACAATAAGTGCACTCACTGCGGAGCCTGTACTGCAGTTTGTCCAACAGGATCTCTATATATTAACCGCAAGAACATGGAGGTTTTGTTCGACTCGGCGAAGTGCAGCGCCTGCGAACTTTGCATCAAAGCCTGCCCCCCTCGGGCCATGGAATCCCGATTGATATAAAATAGGAGAAATGATTCGAATGCAGAATGCCGAATGAAAAAAAGTTCAGAGTAATGAGTTCGGAGTTTAGAGTTCGGAGATTAAAATCAACACTCCGAACTCCGAACTAATTACTCCGAACAATTCATTCCCCATTCCGCAATTCCTGATTCCGTTGAATCCTCTTAGCAACCCCTGGGACGAAGAAGCGAAAAATTTCACGAGGAGCCAAAACATGCGGCGCGTTTACATGGATCATAACGCCACTACCCCCGTCCATCCGGAAGTATTAGCGGCCATGATGCCTTTTTTCCAGGACCAGTTCGGGAATGCTTCCAGCATCCACTGGGCCGGGCGGGAGGTGAAGAAATATTTAGACGAAGCCAGGGAGAAAGTGGCCGCCCTTTTGAACGCTTCTCCTGAAGAAGTCATCTTTACGGGCTGCGGTACGGAGAGTGATAATATGGCCATTAAGGGCGTTGCCTTTGCCCTCCGAGAAAGAGGACAGCATATTATTACCACCCAGGTGGAACATCATGCCGTGTTGCATACCTGCCAGTTCCTGGAAAAAATAGGCTATAAGGTCACCTATCTTCCCGTCGACGGGGATGGGTTGATCGACCTTGAGGAACTTCGCCGTTCCATCACGGATGAGACCGTCTTGATCACGATCATGTTTGCCAACAACGAGACCGGGACAATTTTCCCGGTGCAGGAGATTGGAGAGATAGCCCGGGAGAGGGGGGTGATCTTCCATACGGATTCGGTGCAAGCAGTGGGGAAGCTTCCGATTGATTTGCAGCGATTGCCCGTGGACATTCTTTCCCTTTCAGGGCATAAACTTTATTCTCCCAAAGGGATTGGTGCCCAGTACATCCGCAAGGGAACCAAGATGACTTCCTTGATCCACGGAGGCGCCCAGGAGCGGAACCGCCGTGCAGGTACCGAGAACATTCCTTACATCATTGGGCTGGGCAAGGCCAGTGAAATTGCCCTACGGGATTTTCAAAAACGTCGTACCCATCTTACGGCGTTGCGGGACCGATTGCACCAGGAGTTCATCCAGCGGATTCCCCACGTGCAGCTAAACGGCCATGCCACCCAACGGCTACCCAACACCTTGAACTTGAGTTTTTTGTACATCGAAGGGGAATCCTTACTGCTGAATTTAGACTTGGAGGGCATAGCCGTTTCTTCGGGTTCGGCCTGCACCTCCGGATCTCTGGAGCCTTCCCATGTTCTCTTGGCCATGGGAATACCGCATGAGATCGCCGAGAGCGCAATTCGTTTCAGCCTGGGGTGGAATAACACAGAAGAGGATGTAGATTATGTGGTGGAAGTATTGCCCAGGATCGTGCAGCGACTTCGGGATATATCCCCGCTGTATCAAAAGCAGGTTTCGAATTTTAAATCATAAATAAATTCACCGCAGAGGGCGCAGAGATCGCCGAGAACTGCCGAAATAAATTTTTTAAGAATAATTTTGATGGATTCGTAAAAAGTCCTTGTTGTCCCATTTTTGTCATTCCCGCGAAAGCGGGAATCCAGTTAATTCAAGTGGTTCTGTCCGCCTTAGGCGGACTGCTTTCGCAGGAGTGACGGATTTTCCGACTTTTTACGAGATCATCAATTTTGATATTTGATTTTTTAAAATCCTCTGCGGTCTTGGCGTGCTCTGTGGTGAAAGAGAAGGATAAATATTTGGTGCCGAAGGAAAAAGGCCGGGTGGCCGTGGCCATGAGCGGGGGCGTGGATAGCTCAACAGCCGCAGCCCTCTTAAAAAATGACGGGTACGAAGTCATCGGCCTGACCATGCGCCTCTGGGACCAGAGGCTCGATGACCAGGGAGAAATTGGCCGTTGTTGTTCCCCGGAAGACATTCGCGATGCCCGCCTGGTGGCCGATCAAATCGGCATACCCCACTACGTGGTCAACCTGCGCCAGGCTTTTGAAGAGGAAGTAGTAAACTACTTCGTCGAAGCATATCTGAGCGGCCGGACCCCCAACCCTTGTATTCGCTGCAATGACCGGATTAAGTTTTGGCGACTGCTCAGGAAGGCGGAGGAGTTGGGCGCCAGGGCTTTGGCCACGGGGCATTACGCCAGGATTGAACTGGACCCCTTGAAAGAGAGGTACGTGCTCAGGCGGGGGCAAGACCGCAACAAAGATCAGTCTTATTTTCTTTTTACGATGACGCAGGACCAGATGGCCAGAGTGTTATTTCCGCTGGGAGAAAAATCAAAGGCCGAAGTCCGGCAGCAGGCCTTAAAATTGGGATTGCGGGTAGCCCGGAAAAGGGAAAGCCAGGAAATTTGTTTCATCCCGGATGACAATTACAGGCGTTTTATGGAAGAGAGAAAAGGAAAAGAAATTTTCCGTCCGGGCGAAATCGTCAACCGTCAAGGAAAAGTATTAGGTTTTCATCGGGGGCTTCATTCTTATACCGTCGGGCAGCGCCGCGGTCTGGGCATCGCGGCCCCCCATCCTCATTACGTTCTGGCTCTGGACACTTGCAAAAACCAGGTAGTGGCCGGGAGGAAGGAAGAGCTCATGGCCAATGGCCTGATCGCCGGAGGAGTGAACTGGATCTCTTTTCCCAAATTGGAAGGGAAAATGGAAGCCTGGGTGCAGATTCGGTATCGCCACCCTGGGGCTTTGGCGGTTATTTCCCCTGGGGATGATGGAAAGGTGATGGTGGACTTGAAAATTCCGCAGAAGGCGGTCACTCCGGGGCAGGCCGCCGTCTTTTATCAGGGGGACGAGGTTTTAGGGGGAGGATGGATCGAAAAAGCTTTTTGAAGATTGGCCTGGCAACTTTAGGTTGCAAGACCAACCACAGCGATGCCGCCTCCCTGGCCGCAGAGCTGTCGGCTCAGGGCCATACCCTCATTCCCTTCCACCAGCTCGCAGATGTTTATATCGTCCACACCTGCACGGTAACGCAAAAAACAGATTACCAATCCCGCCAGCTCATCCGCAGGGCCATTGCCAGGAATCCCAGGGCTCAAGTCATCGTTACCGGGTGCTATGCTCAGGTTGATCCGGAAACTCTCCGAACCATTCCCGGAGTCGATTTCATCGTAGGGATAAGAGAACGGCAAAAGATTCCTGAAATTATTGCCTCGGAGAAAAAGTTCAAAGAAGCATGCATCTTTTCTTCCTCGGTAGGAGAACGGCTATCCTTGGAAGATGGGAGACTTCCCTTATTTTCTGAACGCACCCGGGCTTATCTCAAAGTGCAGGATGGTTGCAACGCTTTCTGTTCCTATTGCATCGTCCCTTATGCCCGGGGGAGAAGCCGCAGCCTTCCCTTGCAGGATGCGTTGGCGAAAGCCAAAGAACTCGCTGGAAAGGGGTTTAAAGAAATTGTCCTCACGGGGATCCATCTGGGGGCCTACGGAGAAGATTTGAATCCCTCCCTGGCCCTGCTGGATCTGCTGCAAGCGCTTGAAGGGGAAACCCCGGATATACGGATTCGTTTAAGCTCAATCGAGCCCAAGGAATTCGCCCCGTCCTTGATCGATTTCCTGGCGCAATCGCAAAAAGTTTGCGCCCACCTGCATATTCCCCTTCAGAGCGGGGATGATGGGATCCTGCAGAGAATGAACCGTACATACTTTGCGGCCTTCTTCGCCGATCTGGTAAAGCGCCTTCTGGGGATGATCCCAGACTTGGCCATCGGCGTGGATGTAATCGCAGGGTTTCCTGGCGAAGATGAGAAGGCTTTTGAGAATACGATGAGACTGCTCGAGGATCTTCCGATCGCCTACCTTCATGTTTTTCCCTTTTCCAGACGGCAGGGGACTCCGGCGATGACCCTTCCCGCCCAAGTCCCTTCGCAGGTTATAAAAGCTCGCTGTCAGGCATTGAGGGAATTGGGGGCAAAGAAACGGAGGCTTTTTTGCAGCGCTTTTAAAGGGAAGAAAGTGAAAGTGTTAGTCGAAAGCAAGAGGGACCGGGAAAGCGGACGGTTAAAGGGCTATTCCCGCAATTACATCCCCGTTCTCATCCCGGGTGGAAATGAATTCATCAACCAGGAATTGGATATAGAGATAACGGAAGTTCGCGAGGCAAAGGTTTTCGGAAAGGTCCTTTCGAGATCTAAATTTAATAGGACGCAGATTTGCGCAGATAACAACGGATAATTATTTTCTTTTTAATTTATCCTGATAATCTGTGTACATCCGTGTCCAAAAAGGAAATTCCTATACAGTTAAATTAATGGGACGCAGATTTTAGAGACGGGCGCAGAAA
>JAURYC010000010.1 GCA_030654105.1 Deltaproteobacteria bacterium | reverse complement strand
GTCCCACATCAAAGATGATGCCTCTCTGCTTAGCCTCCCGGGCAGAAGCGGAAACCCGTTTATCACCATTCAGAATGCCCATCCCCCGGCCGTGTAGAAAATGAGTGACGATGTCCCCCGGTTCTAACAAATCGAGGATTTCGCTTAATGGAGCCGGCGGGTTCGTTACATGAACCATGGTGGGGAGACCGCCGGCAAGGGACGCAGCCTGCTTTGCCAGCCTGAGTGGTTCTAAGCCATTGTTTCCTACAGTCTCCTTCTGTTGGCGAACTTTTATGCCCAGAATCAGTCCGGGATATTTTCTGGCCATCTCTGCAGTCCTCTGGGGATTCAGCAAAGGAAGATAGGTTGACTCTCCGGTAAGTAAATCGGCCAGCCCAATGGAGGAAATATGCAGGAAGGCCAGTATTCGTGTCGCCGCCCGATCAATTAAAAACTCTTTAAACCCCTCGAAGGTAGCCGCCCCCGAACTTCCTCCATCCACCAGGGTCGTGACTCCTGAAGAAAGACAGGTGGCGTCGGTCTCTAACCCTAACTCCCTCGCTTCCAGAAAAGCGTGGGCATGGAAATCAATGAGGCCCGGAGCGACGATGAAACCGCTAACGTCAACCACCTGGCGGGCTTCTAAGGGATTTAGATCCGGCATCACCTCGGCGATGATTCCTCCTGTCACTCCTATATCCATACTGCGGTCGATAATGGAGGCCTTATCCACAATCTTTCCGCCCTTGAGAAGCAAATCGTATTTCATGGCTGCTCCTTTCCAAACACCTCTTGCTGCTTCCCAGCCTGTAATGGTTTTTCGACTTTTCTTGAGCATTTATATATCATCGAGACTAATAAACTTTACCAGGAGGTGATATGATGAAACGTGAAAACCTTAGCCGAGTTTTTCTCCCAACTGATTCAGGAGCATTCCATAAGCCTTCTGGCCCCGCTCATAGCTGGACAGCCGAAAGAATTCATTGGGAGAGTGCTGAAGCTCGTCCTGCAGGCCAAAGGCAAAGACGATGGTGTAAGCTCCAAGGAGCTGGAGGAACAAAGCATTGGCCGGGATGGTCCCACCCATGCGAATCCAGTAGGGTTCCTTGCCATAAAGATCCTTCAGGACCGACGCGGCAACTTGAAGACCGCGGTGATCCGGGGGAATGAGGTAGGGAATGGCTCCGCTATTACGCTTGGTGGTCGCAACTTTTACTCCCCGCGGGGTGACTTTACTCACATGGCGCACGACGAGATCGGCGATTTGGGAAGGATCCTGGTCGGCCACCAGGCGGCAGGAAATCTTGGCATGGGCCGTACTGGGCAAAACGGTTTTCAAGCCCTCTCCCTGGAAGCCGCCGTATAGGCCATTGACTTCCAGAGTCGGCCGGGCCCAGGCCCGCTCGTAGGTGGTGAATCCAGGCTCCCCAAAAATAGAGGTCGATCCGGTCTCGCCCAGGTATTCCGCTTCGGCAAAAGGCACCTGGGCCATTTGGGCTTGTTCTTCATCGCTCAGCCGCCGCACGTCATTGTAGAAACCATCCACCGTGATTCGCCCGTCCCTATCGTGCATGGAGTCCAAAATCTGGACCAGGGCGTGGATGGGGTTCACGATCGTGCCGCCGTAGGTTCCGGAATGCAGATCATGATCCGGGCCTTGGACATCAATGAAAACAGCTGCCAGCCCCCGGGTCCCCAAGATGAGAGCCGGGTAGTCCTCGTCCCACTGGCCTCCATCGGCACTTAACACCATATCACAAGACAAGAGATCCTTATGGGCCGCTATGAAATCCGGTAACTGGGGGCTCCCGATTTCTTCCTGGCCTTCGAACAGGAACTTGAGGTTGATGGGTAATCTTCCGCCGGTTTTCAACATGGCCTCAACGACCATGAGGGGAATGAACAGGTTGCCCTTGTCATCCGTTGCTCCCCGGGCATAAATCCGGCCATCCTTGATATGCGGTTCAAACGGAGGATGATCCCATAAATTCAGGGGGTCTACGGGCTGGGTATCGAAATGACCGTAAATCAACAGGGTCGGCTTCCCGGGAGCATGAAGCCACTCTCCATAGACCACCGGATGGCCGCCGGTGGGCATGAGCCGGACCGATTCAATCCCGGCTGCTTTCATTTTCGCTTCCAGCCAATGCGCCGCCCGCTGGACATCGGCCCTATGCACAGGCAAAGCGGATATACTGGGGATGCGCAGGAATTCCATCAATTCGTCAAGGAATCGTTCCTTTTGTTGAACTAGGTAAGTTTCCCATGTGACCATGGCTCTTGTCTCCTGTCTTGTAAGGTTTTTTAAAGAATGGGTATCGATTTTGAAAGTCAGTCGTCCCCAAACGGGTTGTGAATATAGTATACTCATAAACCATACTATTTTCGCAAATATTTTTTTACGCGTTGTTGGGTGAATTGAACGACTTTTTCAATGGGGATACATGGGAAGGTCTGGGCCTAACCGTCGTTTTCTATCCATGTTAATTTCCTTCTATGCGTTACTTCTTGGTTAAAAGAGCAAACCAATCATGGATTTCTTGGTCAGAAATTTTTTCTAATTTCAATTTTTTTGTTTTTTTGCCTGATTTCCAATAAATGCCATCTGCTGTCACTTCAATACCAAAAGAAGAATACCAACCCGAATGCTTGACACTATATTCCGTGTGTAAGAATGAAAGCTCTTTAAGAAAATGGTCAGAATCTCTATTGCTTTCATAAGCGAGTCGAGGATATAGGTCAAATTGATGTAAAATCTCCTTTTTTTCTATTTCCAATCTCTTTTTTTCAATTCTTTCTAATAGGCCGCTTTCAAAAAGGGCCTTTTTGTATTCCATAATTTTTTGCTCTCCGTGTTCTCTTTTTAAATCCTCTTCTCCCTTTTCAGGCCAGGCCATATTATGCTCCTTTCTTTTTTGTTACTCCCTCTCTATAATTTTCCTACAAAGGGCCAAATAGTCCGCTGGTTAGAGGGGACGGTGGCTCTGAAGGAATTTAATATAGTTCTTCACATCCAGCCATTCCTCAGAAACCTCCGGTCTATTGACAGGTTGCTTTAGTCATATCAAGGGCTCAATTCTGCTCTTGGCTCTTGCTTAACTGTAAAATAAGCTTTTCGACCCTCGCTTTAAAGTTTCGGTTCTCAACCTTCTCTTTTTTGCCAGAATCCCGCAATTACCCATGGATTTTTTTTAGCAACCAGCCCATCCTTTGCCCGAGTGATTTCACAAGCTGCATACCCTCTTCATCCTTTTCCACTTCTCCCTTTTCCCTGCCAATACCGATACTCCGACCAACAATGATCATCTCTCCACTAAGGAAAAAATGATTCATGGTGTCAAGAGTGTGAACTGCGCCTGCCCGACGTACTGCAGCTACTGCAGCACCGACCTTGTTCTTAAACATTCTCCCGTTGGCCCTCGACACAAAACCGGCACGATCAATAAGGGCCTTCATTTCAGACGTAACATCATTGAAATAGACGGGCGAACCCAGGATAATCCCATCTGCCCCGAGCATCTTCTCGATATACTCGTTCGCTG
>JAURYC010000009.1 GCA_030654105.1 Deltaproteobacteria bacterium | reverse complement strand
ATGGCGGTGAAAAAAATAGGAGAGCTCCTAGTTGAATCAGGGCTTATCACCGAGGCTCAACTGGAAGAAGTTCTGGAGGAAAGTAAAAAAGGTAGTGGAACCCGGATTGGAACCATCCTGGTGAAAAAGGGTTATGCGGCAGAAATAGATATTTCCTAGACCCTTTCCTTTCAATTGAACATCCCTTTTGTAGATATCTCTTCCGCCACCATTGACCCGGAAGCAATCCAACTGGTTAACGAAAAGCTGGCCAAGAAGTACCTGCTGATTCCTCTATACTTCGAAGGGAAAATGTTAGTAGTCGCCATGGCTGACCCCTTGAACCTGAATGCCATCGACGATGTCAGGTTTTCTGCTGGATTACAAGTTCGGCCGTGCGTGGCCACCTCTTCAGATATTGCCGAGGCCATACGCATCCATTACCATCTCAGTCAGCCGATTGAGGATCTCATCGTTGATTTGAAGATCAAGTCGGATAGTCTTGTTGAAGTCCTCCACGATATCGATTCGGAAAGGGATCTCGCCGAACAGGTTAAAAAAAGTTCCGCCCCCCCCATCATAAAAATCGTAGATTCCATCATCGTCTATGGGGCGGAAAGCAGGGCCAGCGATATCCATCTGGAGCCCCAAGAAAAGTGGGTAAAGGTGAGGATTCGGGTGGACGGGATTATGAGGGAAACGATGCAACTTCCTAAATGGGTACAGGGGGCTGTGGTTTCCCGTATCAAGGTAATGGCCAAGATGGACATTGTCGAAAGAAGGGTTTCCCAGGATGGTAGAATAAAGGTCAGGCTGGGAGAAAAAGGCCTGGATTTAAGAATTTCAACGGTGCCGACCCAATATGGGGAGACGGTGGTAATGAAGGTGCTCGACCCGAAAGCAGCGATGATTAGCCTTAACAACATTGGGCTCACGGGACAGGATTACCAATGGGGTCTTGACATGATCGAGAGGCCGCAGGGAGTGGTCCTGGTAACAGGACCGACCGGCAGTGGGAAAACCTCTACCCTTTATGGCATGATTGAACATATCAAGGGCGAAGAGATCAATATCATTACCATAGAAGACCCCATCGAGTATGAACTAAAAGGTGTAAACCAGGTGAATGTAAATGAAAAGACGGGCCTCACCTTTTCCTACACCCTGCGTTCGGTCCTGCGGCAGGACCCGGACGTGATCCTGGTGGGCGAGATGAGGGATACCGAAACCGCCATCATTGCCTTCCAGGCTTCTATGACCGGGCACCTTGTGTTTTCGACGCTCCATACCAACGATGCCGTTTCTTCCGTAATCCGGCTGAAAAACCTGGGAGTTCCCCAATATTTAATGGCTTCTTCATTAAACGGTATCGTGGCGCAGAGACTCGTTAGAAAGTTATGTCCTCAGTGTAAGGAAGCCTACACACCGACAACGGATGAACTGAAAAGGTTGGGCATCAGCAGGTCTGAAGACCAGAAACTCTACCGAGGGCATGGTTGTAAGAGCTGTAATGGGAGTGGCTATGCCGGCCGGGTAGGGATATTCGAAGTGTTGGGCATAAATAACAAAATGCGGGATATGATCGCTACCGATGCCCAAGAGCAGGATTTAATCAAGGCTGCGACAGAGGCCGGAATGACCTCGATGCAAATGGACGGCATAAAAAAGGTAGCGGCGGGCATCACCACCTTTGAAGAGCTTGGCCGGGTAGTTTATCTTACCAAAGAGGATAAGGGTCTGACGGGTGTTTGTCCGTCGTGTTTGCAACCGATTATGGTTGACAGCGAAGTATGCCCCCACTGCGAGCGTTTCATCACGGGGACTTGCTCGTCATGCGGGAAGGCAAGACAGGCCGATTGGATTATATGCCCATTCTGTGCCACCATGTTTGAACCGCCGAAAAAACCGTTGCTGAAGGACCAGGCCGTCTCATGATTTGGTGAAAATTCCCCTGTTCGGAAGATGCCGTAAATTTTCCGGTCAGTATCTGCTCCAGAGACCCCGGTTGTTTTCCCTTGCTTCCCGGTAAGCCCTTAAAAATCTATCTTCGTACTTCACATTCGGAGGGTAGGTCATTAGATTGGCGTACCCCGCTTTAACAATTTCCTCGTTTAACATCTTACCATTGGGTAGATAAACATAACCTAAAAGCCTTCCATATTTATCGCGGATCTGCCGATCAAACTCTATTTTTATCGTGTCGCCCGGCTTTACCAGTCTTTTTACGTATCGAGTCGCCTCCTGCCCCAGACTGGTAATTTTCTTAATATCCTCTTGATTTCTGGCAGCGTCCTTTTTGGCCTTTTGGTTTACTCTGCTTTCCGGGGTGTCTATCCCAATCAGACGAATGCTTTCGATCCGGCCTTGATGCTCGATCTTTAAGGTATCTCCGTCTACTACTTTCAAGACAATTTCGGGCCTTTGGTCTCCAGGAGGTTGCCCTGCCAAAGCAAAGGAGAAGACCAAGATAGGGAGGAGAAGGATAATCCCCCAAAATATTTTCCGGATCCACCGCGGCGCAATGGGGAGAAAGTTAGAATTTTTTATGGCAGGGTGGAATCGCAGCTTAATATGTACTGGCGAATTGGCCATACACTCACACTCCTTTTCAGATTGATTTTTTGGCAACTCGAAAATAAAAAACCGGACACCCTGTTGTTGAAGCAAAGCCACAGGTAGTCCGGTCTCTATTGTCTGACTTCGGCAACCCGGCTATCCCGCCATGCGGGACCCGCGGCTTTCCGTCCCCCGATTACTCGGAGTTTGGCCTTATCGGTCTATGGTTTTTTATTTAAATTAATTGGGATGCAGATTTTCGCCTATACTCAAAAATTAAAACGCTATGCGCATAGCGCTAAGCGCTTAGCGAAGTTCTATGTTCATCTGCGTCCAAATTATTATATCGGCAATTTTTTTGGTTGCCTTTAATCTTTGTCTATGAAATTATTGCTGAATTAATTATTTTAAATAAACCTTTCGAATCGCTCTTTTTTAACTTTGCATACCGGACAGACTTCAGGAGGTTCTTCCCTGGCGCACAAGTAACCGCAAACCCGGCATCTCCAGACGGGCAGGGGGAGGGAAAATATTTTTTGGTCCCCGGATCCTGATTTGGAGTTTTTCCTCTCTTCTTCAGGCGGTCTTCTTTCTGGGATGGAATTAATTTTTTTCTCACCTTTTAAAACGGCCCCGGAAACGTATAGGGCGCAATAACAGGCGTCGTAATCCGTCAAATCAGGATCGCGGTAATCGCAAGGACAAATAATATCAAGGTCTTCTCCTTTATTGCCCGAGGCCAACCGGCACGGACATGCCCAGTAGCCATACCTTTTTTCGTTTATGAGTAGGCCTTTGACAAGTTCTTTGGTGAAAGCCACATCCGGGTTAAGATGGTATCCAGAGGCCTCCGCTTCCCGATGCAGCCGAGCATAGAGTTTTTCCACCTCTTCCCAACTTACTTCCAACCCGTCTTTCATGATTTTAAAGCCTCCTCGATCTTCTTTTCATCAAAGCCCACGATGCATTGCTCGTTAATGGAAAGAGTGGGGAATGAGCAACGGGGGTTCAGTTTTTTAACCTCCGCGGTGGCTTTCGTTTTTTCTTCACCCTGGAGAAGGTCGACATCGACATAATGATACTCCACGCCCAATTGGTCCAGTAACTGCTTCATTTTTCGACACCAAACACAAGTGCTCAGGGCATAGAGAACAATACTCCCTTTGTTCTCTCCGGCGACATGGATCATTCCCATTTTCATTTACCTCCCCCTTTAGTTTCAATCAAAAGTGTATTCGAAAGAATAGTAAGAGTCAATGAGGATTGTCCAAATTCAGGCCCTGATATCAGAAGCGATGGGCCAAAGTAAGGGTAAAAGCAAGGGGGTGAGTTTTTAAAAAAATGATTGACGCTGCCCGGACAGAAATAGTTTATAATTCTTTTGCATGGCATCGAAACTCCATTCAAAAAGAAGGTAGAAAAAAACTTTATCAAAGGAACCGGGCCGGACGGAAAAATGAAAAAGAAAGTTATCATCGATTGCGACGTGGGAGTGGATGATGCCCTGGCATTAATCCTGGGCTTTCATTCGCCCGGACTGGAAATCAAAGCCGTTACGGGGGTGAACGGAAATGTTCCCATCGATACGGTTTTTCCAAATATCCAGAAAGTTTTATCTCTCATCCAGCCCCCGGACCAACCGGTCATTGCGCGGGGGGCAAGCCATCCCTTAAAAGGGAAATCGTTTTATGCCCATTCCGTGCACGGAGAAGATGGGCTGGGAGGGGCGAAGACTTTTTATCTCCATGACCCTCTGGCAGTGGGTGGGGTGACCGATCCGGAATTAATGAGCAAAGAAAAGCTGGCCCTCCACGTAGAGACCGAAGAAGGAGAGCGGTATGGCCAGGTCTGGGAGGTAGCAGCAGGGAAGGGCCTTCAGAACATCGAGGTTTGTTTGGGGGTGAACTCAGGAAAATTTTTAGAACTTTTTTTATCCAGCCTGGAGGATTGAATCCATGACCAACAAGATACTGGTCTTGGGGAGTTCCAACGTGGATTTTATTCTTAGGATTCCTCGCTTCCATAATCCGGGAGAGACAATCACAGGGGAAAGTCTGGTAACAGCTTTCGGCGGGAAAGGGGCCAATCAAGCCATTGCCGTCGGCGCTCTAACCACAACCAAGTTGGGAGCCCAACCGCCTCTCCCTTCCCAACCGGATTGCGAAAGGTTCTTAAGGAAGCAGGGAAAGAAGTGAAGAGAGATGGTTATACGGCGGTATGGCTATGTGAATCGCATACCAAAAAATTCAGTCAAGGATTTATTGACCATTGAAGATGCGACCCCAAGCACCACCCCCTCGCCTTTCTCACATAGGACGCATTTATAAGTGTAAACCATGATGAAACCTCCTCTTTTGAAATTCAAAAAGTTGGCATGCAGCCCCTTTATTTGATTTTCTTCCAATCTTTATATGACATTCAGAGAGATTTTAGTAGAATTTTCATTCCATCCAAGACTTCAAATTGATATAATCAAAAAAATTTTAACTGGATTGTATAGGAAATTCCTTTTTGGACACGGATTCACCCTGTTAGATGTTTACTATCTAACAGGGTAAACACAGATTATCAGGATAAACTAAAAAGAAAATAATTATC
>JAURYC010000008.1 GCA_030654105.1 Deltaproteobacteria bacterium | reverse complement strand
AATAATTCAATTTCTGGCTTTTGTGGTTTATAATGCTACCTCCAGGGAGAGGTTTATAGATTCTTCCCCGAAGTGGAACCATGATTTTTTATTTCACCATCCCCAATATCGCTCCACCCACCTTCTGAAGCCTATAACTGGCCTCAGCTGGTAATCCTTCAAACTGGGCTGCTCTGGTATACGCATTGACCAAATGGAACATGCTATTTCCCGCTTCCTGATTTCATCCCCATTCAACCGCTTCCCTTTCCTTTTTCCCAAGCTGAAACTGAGACATGGGACATCTTTATATTCCCCTGTCAAGCGAAAAAAACCCTTGAAAGATGGTTCTTAATTTCTTAACATAATCGTAAAGAATTATGGAACAATCAATTGCCCAACAAATAGCGCGCGAATTACCAGTGGAGGCTACACCTTCTCAGCTCTCCTGCAACCAACCTGCAAGTCTTGGGTCAAGTAGGCACGCTGGAGCAGATCTATAAAGATAAATTATCGTGTTTAAAAAGCCGGGCGAAACCGAAAGATCTTTTTGACCTCTGGTATATATCACAAAAACTAAAGATTTCTTTTATCCCTCCCCCATCACCCTTAAAAAAAGGAGAAGTTATCCGGGAATTACGAAAATATCTGCCCAAAAATTTTTGGCCAGCCATTGATAGGTTAACCCGATGAAAGGGATTGAATTACTCAAAATATTGCGCAATTTGAATAAATCTTTTTACAGTATCGGCGACTTGGAAAAGATCACCGGCCTTTCCAGGAATAGTCTCTATATAGCTTTGAAAAGGTGGGTAGAAAGTGGGGTGATCGAAAGGGTCGCCCAAGGAATATATATTCCGATGGGGGGGAGTCTATCACTGGAAAATTTAGCGGCCCAACTTTATATCCCTAATTACCTTTCCTTTGAATCTGCTATGGCCAGGCACGGTATTTTAAATTTAATTCCTTATACCCTATCTTTTGCCACAACCCGCAAGACCCGGAAATACACCCTGCAAAATCAAGAGGTGGAATTCAGACAAATTTCCCCTCAACTTTTTTTTGGATATGAGATGAAAAGCGGATTGAATATCGCTTACCCTGAAAAGGCCTTTTTAGACGAAGTATATTTTATGTGCAGGGGAAAGGTGTCCGCTGAAAAAATATGCCGCCAGGTTTCCGCTTTACGTCCAGCGGCAGCTGGAAGAAATTTTAAAAAAGAGAATCGGTTGAAGGAAAGTGAAGAGCAGATTTTCCCGCTGGTAGTTTTAGAGTGAAGTGAAGTAATTGGGTTTCTATCTTAAGGCTAAAGGTTTTGCGTTGCCAGTAATGAAAGAGGGCTACGGATTTCTGTAGCCCTCTTTCATTTTGGTGCCGAGACCCAGAATCGAACTGGGGACACGCGGATTTTCAGTCCGCTGCTCTACCGGCTGAGCTATCTCGGCGTCACGATAAAATCTATAATAAAGGATGGCCTATTTCCAATCCCAAGGTTTTCATTATAATGCCCCCCCCCATTTAGTCAAGTATTTTTTCGTTCGAATTTTTTCCGCGATATTTTCACCTGATTTGCACTTATCTTCTTGGCCCCTTGATCCCTTGAACTCTTCTTTTTGCTTATCGCTCCCGCACCACCATGGTGCCGGTAATCCTATCATGCCAAGAGCGTTTGCTGGAGGTGAATCCTACCCAAAAAAAGCCGAGAAAGATGGGTACCGCTGAAAAGGCATAGGCGATTGCCCGAGCCAGGGCCCGGGAAAAAGTTAACGGTTGACCGTTGACCTGGACTACCCGAAGGCCAAAGATCATTTTGCCAATGGTCTGACCCCAGGCTCCATGGAAAAAAGAAAAATAGGCCAGGGCCAGCATTAGGCCCAAAGGAACGAGGGCAGGGAGAATGAGGCGAAGCAAATTCCCATAGGAAATTTCTGGACCTCTTCCGGGTGACAATTCAACGGCGAGTAACCCGCATACGATAAAGATAACAAACATGAGGCAAAGGATTAGATGATCAACGGTAAAAGCCATGAACCGGAGCCAAAATCCTCCCCCCAGGGCGCGGTCCCAGCCGGCAGTTTTTTCCTCTTTCTCCGAACGCTCTTCAGCGGAGAGCGGATCCGTGAGGGAAAATCCAGGGCCGTAATCGGTGCCGTAATCAACCCCACGGGAATCTAAAATGATTCGTGGGCCATCATTGATCGCCGGGCTGTCTTTTTGGGCTGGGGCAGGGAGTGGGTCCACCTTGGGGGGTTGAATACCTTGATCTTCGAGGTGAGCCAGTTCTTCTTCGTAAGAGATCTTCAACAACTGGCGCAAAGAAGCCAGATCCTGCCCGCACTTGGGGCAATGGTCCGCATCATCTGGAACTTGAACATGGCAACGTTTACACTTCATTATTTTTATTCCTATCCAAGGGATTTAGCCAAATTATAAAAGGGGAATGAAGTAGAGGCAAGAAAAAATTTATCCTCAGTTCAGATCTCCCAGGAGAAATTGGAGCAAGCAGACAATGGCGACTCCAGCGGTTTCTGCGCGTAAGACCCTTGGCCCGAGGCGAATCGGCCGGAAACCGGCTTGTTGGGCCCGAAGGGATTCTTGCTCAGAAAACCCTCCCTCCGGACCAACCAGAACATAGATCGAGGATGCCGGTTCCCTAAAGGCATCCTCGAGCGTCCCCGTTTTTTCTCTTTCCCAGAGAAAAATTTTAATGGTTTTCTCAAATTCCTTATTCAGGGCTTCTGTGAAGGAGCAGGGAAAATGGATTCGAGGAACCATTGCCCGCCGGCATTGCTTGGTAGACTCGGAAACAATCTTCTCCCAGCGCAATTTCCTCGAATGGTTTTTTTCTCCTTCCCATTGGGGAACGACATGCTCGGAAGAAAAGGGAATGATCTCGGCGACTCCCAATTCTGTAGTTTTTTGGATAAGCCAATCGAACTTGGCAGCCTTCAGCAGACCCACACCCAAAATGATTTTCAAAGGTGATTCGGCGGAATAGAGGGATGTTCCTGGAAAAAGTTTAAAAGATATTTTATCAGAAGCAAGATTAGAGATAACCGCTGGATATTCTTGCCCTTCCCCGTCAAAAAGAACAACCGCATCGCTAACTTTTAGCCGCAGGACTTGGCGGATATGCCTAATTTCGCCCCGATCGTCAATGAAAGCTTCCAGGCCGTGGATACCTTCCTTGTTAACTTTGAAACGGCGCGGTTTCATTTTTCCTCTTCTTTATGACCCAACACGAAACAAGCCCAGCCTTGGGAATTTTTCGTGAGCTGGACTTTCAAATTATAGCCGGCAAAAGCCTCAGCCACTTCTTTTTTTTGTTTTTGCAGGAACCCGGATACGATGGCAACTCCTCCCGGGGAGATTTTTTCGGCAAGAGAAGACGCTACGCTCAAGAGTTCCTGGGGTAAGAGGTTGGCCACAACGATGTCAAAACCAAGGCTCACGCCATCCAAGGAGCCAACGCGAAAGTCGATTTCATTTTTGATCTTGTTCACAGCCGCGTTCTTTCGGGCTGAGTCCACAGCCACCGGGTCGAGGTCAATGGCCACAACCCGCTTTGCCCCCAGTTTCCGGGCCGCGATCGCCAAAATTCCTGATCCGGTCCCCACATCCAAGAGGGAAGGCTGGTCGGGAAAAGATGGAATCACTTTATCCAAAGTTTGCAGACACATTTGCGTACTGGGGTGGGTGCCGGTGCCGAAGGCCATGCCCGGATCGATCTCGATAATGATTTGTCCTTTTTTGGGGGGATAGTTCTCCCACGGCGGTTTAACCACAATGCGCGGGGAGATAGGCAGGGGCTTGAAATTCGATTTCCAGGCTTCCGCCCACTTCTCTTCCTGGATGATTCTGGATCGCAGAAAGAAGGACTTTCGTTGGGATTTACAAATGGAAAAAATATAGGCCTGAATTATTTTTCGTTTCCCCCCAAAGGAACGATCATTGATGTAATAGCCAATGATCCGTTCTTTCTTTCTAAGCGACGACCCCGAAACATTCTCCTGGATTACTCCAGGTGAGCCCTGCTCGATCAAGAAATTGGCAACAATTTCCGCAATAGAAGGGTGAATTTCCACCTGCAATTCCACCCAGGCATTTTTCTGAATAACTTTAGTCACTTTAGCTCACCTCAGTCACTTCAAGTTGTTAATTTGTATTCTACCAGAGAAATATTGGCCGGACAATGCAACTATTAAAATCGCCCCAGGCATAACCTTCAGGCAAGAGATCTCTTGACAGTCCTGATCCATTTATTTATCATGAAATAGCTTAACATCTCAGGATAGCATTTTCCGGGGAGGGAGGGGGAAATGCAAAAGAAAAAAAGGAAAGTGAAGGAAAAATTCCGCAAGGTAAGGGTTTGGGTGAAAACAGTTGATTCCTCATACACCGGCTTCGTTTATCTGCCAGCAGATCGCAAGCGGTTTTCGGATGTCTTGAACGATGAGAGGAAATTTCTCAGCATCACGGATGTGGAATCAAAAGATTTCGCCTCCCCCAAATCTTTCTTAACGATCAATAAGGATCTTATCGAACTGGTGGAGATTCTGGAACCCAATAGGGAAGAATAACCATGAGCTACAAAGACCGTTTCATTTTCAACTTTCACATTCCCACCAAGATCGTCTTCGGTGAAGGAGTCCTTAAGGAAACGGTTAAAGAAATGGACGGTCTGGGGATTCGCAAAGCCCTGGTAGTTACCGATGTGACCCTGAAAGACAGCGCCATGGTGAATTCCCTCTTCCCCACTCTGGGAGGACGATGTGCCGCGCTATTCCCCGAAGCCATTCCAGACTCCTCTCTCCAGGTGGTCGGCCGGGGAGCCAGGGTCTTCCGGGAGAAGAGAGTCTGGAAGAAGTAGCCAAATTAGCGGTTGCTGATATGGCCATGCGTTCCAACATCCGTAAAGTTACCGACCCTCAGGAAATTGTTCCGGTCCTGATGGCCGCATGGTGAAAAAAGAGGTATGGAGCCTGAAGATAAACAACCCTACCTAAGAGCCCTTCCCGCGGTCGATGAACTTCTCCGCCATTCCCAAATTCAATCTCATTTAAAAATTTTTTCCAAGGAATTGGTTGTCGGGTCCATCCGTAGAATTATGGAGCAGAAGCGCCAAGCCATTTTAAACAGCGCCAACCTGCAAGAGGCCGCCTCCGTAGGGATTGCCTTGGAGGAATTGCTCGCTGCCGTGGAGGAGGAAGTAACGAAGACCGCCCGTCCTTCCCTGCGGCGCGTGATCAATGCCACGGGTGTGGTTCTGCATACCAACCTCGGTAGGGCTCCGCTTGCTCCGGAAGTCCTACAGTACATCGGGGAAATTGCCGGCGGGTACTCCAACCTGGAATTCGACCTGACCTCGGGCGAGCGCGGTTCACGGTATGAACACGTGGAAAAAATCCTCCGCCAGATTACGGGTGCAAAATCCGCCCTGGTGGTTAATAATAACGCCGGCGCTGTTTTTTTAGCTCTGAACAGCCTGGCCGAAGGGAAAGAAGTTATTGTTTCCCGGGGCCAGCTGGTGGAGATTGGAGGTTCCTTCCGCATTCCGGATGTAATGAAAAAAAGCGGAGCTCACCTGGTAGAAGTAGGAACCACCAACCGCACCCACCTTGAGGATTATGAACGGGCCATCAACGAAAGGACAGCTTTATTACTCAAGGTGCATACCAGCAACTTCCGGATCCTGGGTTTTACAGCCGAAGTTTCTTTAAAGGATTTAGTTGCTTTGGGCCAGGCAAAAGGGTTGCCTGTGCTGGAAGATCTGGGAAGCGGGTGCTTCGTGGATCTGTCTCCATACGGGATAGCCAAGGAGCCTACGGTCCAAGAGGCATTAGAGGCAGGGGTGGATGTGATCACCTTCAGCGGCGATAAATTGTTGGGTGGACCGCAAGCGGGTATTATTCTGGGGCAAAAGAAATACCTCGATCTCATAAAAAAGAATCCTTTAAGCCGGGCGTTAAGGATCGATAAACTCACTCTGGCCGGCCTTGAAGCCACTCTCCGGGTATATTGGAACCAGGCTCAGGCCGTTGAAAGAATTCCGGTGCTCAACATGATTACCTGCCCGGTAGAAAAGCTGGAACGCCGGGTCAAGCGCCTCCAGCGCCAATTGACCAGAGACCTTGCTTCCTTCTGTCAGGTGAAGATAAGAGAAGAAATTTCTCCCGTAGGAGGAGGAGCCCTTCCCTTGCAGGGGCTACCTACTCGGGTCATCGCCCTGCGCCCCTTGAAAACATCCGTGGCGAGTATGGAGGAAAGATTGAGAAAAAGCGACCCGCCAGTGATCGCTCGGGTACAAGAAGGAGAAATTCTGCTGGACTTGCGGACTGTGGCCGAAAGTGAGGAGAAAGAACTACTCGAAAATTTGCGTCAAGCTCTGCAGTGAAGGGTTCCAGAGGCCAAAGGGGTGAACGGAAATAAGACAGGGTTCAAGGGGTCAAATGAACCCTTGAACCCTCGAGCCCTTGGTAGAGGTTGGAGATGATCCATTCCAATGTTTTAGTCTTGAATAAATCTTTTTTACCCGTGCAGATAACCACGGTTCGCCGCGCCTTCTGTCTGCTTTATGCCGGTATCGCCAAAGCCGTAAATTCTCGGTACGAAACCTTCGACTACGAGAGCTGGCATCAGCTAAGCATCGAGCGGAATGATGAAACCATCGGGCTGGTGGATCGAGTCATCAAGGTCCCCCGGGTGATTCTGCTCATCGCTTACGATCGGGTCCCCAAACGCCGCGTCCGGTTCAGCCGCTACAATATTTTTGCCCGGGATAAAAACACCTGTCAGTATTGCGGAAAAAAATTCCCCCGCCTCGATCTCAACCTCGATCATATCATCCCGCGCTCCCAGGGTGGAACATCTATCTGGGGGAACGTGGTCTGCAGCTGTCATCAATGCAACCGGAAGAAGGGCGGAAAGACCCCGGAACAAGCCCGGATGAAGCTGATCTCGCAGCCCAGGAGACCCGCTTGGACGCCGCCTCTCAACGTATCCCTTCAAGAAGTCATGCGCAAAGAATGGGTTCCCTTCTTGGATTTCATGGTGGATGCTTCTTACTGGAATGTAGAATTGTTGGAAGAGTAAACTCCTTGCTAAATGCGGAATGCCGAGTGCGGAATGCGGAATTTCCATTGCCAAGTTCATTCCGCATTCACCATTCCGAACTCCGCATTAGGAAGATGATCACTTCAAAAGGAAACCCCAAGGTTAAAGAGATTTGTCTGCTCAAGCAGGCCCAACACCGTCATGCTCGCGGAGAATACTTCATCGAAGGGATGCGCTTGGTGGAAGAGGCCTTACAACACCCTGGGCAGTTCCGCAAGATAGTCTACAGCCCCCGGCTGGAAGATAAAGCGCGGGGAGCCGCATTACTCTCTGCCGCCCGAAAAAAAATCCAAGATGCAGAGTGGCTCTACGTCAGCGATGAAGTGATGGAAAGGATCTGCGATACCCAAAGCCATCAGGGAATTTTAGCCGTCTTGGAGATGAAGGAAAGAAGCTGGGAAGAAATCTACAAGAGGGATGGAATCATTCTCCTTTTATCCGGGCTCCAAGACCCGGGGAACCTGGGGACGATTTTCCGGGTGGCAGAAGCCGGTGCGGCTGCCGGCGTGATTTTAAGCCAGGACATGATTGACCCTTACAACCCCAAGGTAGTGCGAGCCTCCATGGGTAGCCTTTTTCGGGTACCTTTTCTGCAAGATCAAGAAATGGAGGATTGCCTGAAAAAATTGCGTTCCCAAGGCTATCGACTTTGGGCCACAACGGTTCAAGGGGGGCGATCCTTTTGGGAGATTGATTTCTCTCAGCCGACTGCCGTCCTTTTCGGTCAGGAAGGTGCAGGATTGTCTCAAAATTTGCTGGAAGAGGCCGATGGATTGTTCACCATCCCTATGGCTCCAGGCGTCGACTCCTTGAATGTAGCCATGGCCGCGGGACTGGTGATTTATGAAGCCTCGCGCCAGAAAAGAGAAAGAATTGCCACAGAAAGAAGTGCCATTCTTGACAAAGAATCAAATTTATGACTTAATGCAGCGGCAAGCGATAATAAAACAAACCAGGCATCGACATGGCTGGAAAAATCGGAGGTGTGAAATGCAAAAAAGATTAATTAGCCTAATTCTAATCGGGTTTTTAACAATCTTCGTCGCAACGGCTGCATTCGCCCAGCAACCGGCAACCGGAAAGGTGATTAAATGGAGGTTCCAGTCTCACTGGCCAGCGGGTAGCGCTTCCTTTAAACCCCTAAAAGATTTCTTCGACCAGAAACTGACCAAACTCACCGATGGGCGGTTGCAAATTACTCTCTATCCCGCGGCTGCCCTTGTCCCTACCAAAGAGCTATTCGATTCTTGCCGGCAAGGTACCGTGGATGGCGGAACGGGAAGTCCAGCCTACTGGATGACCATCATTCCTCTGGCGGCGGTGTCAGGAAATTGCCCGATGACCTTCCGGGAACCATGGGAAGGGTTATATTTTCATTATGTTCTCGGTTTTGAAGATATGCTGAAGGAGGCTCATGCCAAACATAACATCCTCTATTACACGGAGAAGATTTACCCCACGGCAATGATCGGGAAAAAGCCCATCCGGAAAATTGAGGATTTTAAAGGGTACAAAATCCGTTCATCCGGAGCTATCGCAACCATGTTGAAAGAATTGGGCGCGGCACCTAGCTTAATACCCGGAGAGGAGCTTTATTTAGCCCTGCAAACAGGAGTGGTCGAGGGGGCTCACTGGGGAGCGGCCGGTGGGGCGCTGACGATGAAATTCTGCGAGGTAGCTAAATACTACATCCAGCCTAACTTGGCCATGTCCGGCACAGATGTTATCATCATCAATAAAGATGCCTTCAATGCTCTGCCGAAAGACTTGCAGGTGACCCTCGATTTAGCCCTCAAGGAGCGCGTCTGGCACCGGACCCATGAATACATCATGGACGAGATAAACGCCCTGGAAACCATGAAGAAGAATTTCAAGGTTACTGTCTCCACCCTCCCCCCCGAAGACCAGAAAAAAATGATGAAAGTAGCCGTGAAACAGTGGGATACGGTGGCGGCCAAAGATCCCGGCGCGGCTAAGGCCGTCGGCATGCTGAAAGATTTCCTCCGTAAGCTGGATTACCTCGATTGAGTTCAGGCACCGGTGGGGAAAGTCTCCCCCACTGATTCCAAGGAGGCTTTGGGAGCGATGAAAGGATTCCTCAAAACCATCGACCGGATCAGCGAACAATCGGGGAAAGCGATAAGTTTTTTAATTATTTTCCTGGTTGTTGTCATCCTCTTCGAGATCTTTGCCCGCTACTTGTTCAATAGCCCGACCATCTGGGCCCACGAGATTGCCCAGATGATATACGGTGCCTATGTGATCCTGCTGGGGGCGTACGTCCTCCGGCGGGGGGGACATGTGAACGTCGAAATCCTCTACGGGCGCTTCCGGCCCCGGACAAGGGCGATCATTGATCTGTTCACCTGGTTACTTTTCTTTTACTTCTGCGGCTTGCTTCTTTGGAAGGGTGGGGGAATGGCCTGGGACTCCTTCAAGGTCCTGGAAACCGAGCCCACAGTTTTTGCGCCTCCAGTCTACCCCATCAAAATGATGATCCCCCTAGGGGCGCTCCTAATCCTGCTGCAGGGTCTGGCCAAATTCATCAGGGATCTCACTTTAGCTATTACGGGAAAGGAGGAAGAGGCATGAGTATCGAGGTCATTACCCTCCTCCTCTTCGGCTCCCTCATTCTCTTCCTCGCCCTGGGGCTTCCGCTGGCTTTCGTCCTGGGCGGAGTGGGCGTAGTGGGCTGCTATTTCCTCTGGGGCCCCAAAGGTCTCTTTGTCGCCGCCGCCCAGACCTACGGCGCGATGGGTAAATTTTCTCTCCTGGCCATCCCCCTTTTCATTTTCATGGCCATGATTCTGGAGCGGGCCGGAGTGGCCGATGATCTTTACGCCATGATGCACCGCTGGATGGGGCCTGTGCGAGGAGGGTTGGCCATGGGCACGGTGCTGATTTGCGCCATTTTCGCAGCCATGTCCGGTGTCAGCGCCACGGCGACCGTATCCATGGGCCTCATTGCCCTTCCGGCAATGCTCAAACGCAAATACGATAAAATTATGGCCATGGGATGCATTTGCGGTGGAGGAGCGCTGGGGATCCTCATTCCCCCCAGCGTGCCCATGATTATCTATGCCACCCTAACCGGGGAATCGATCGGCGGATTGTTCGCCGGAGGTATTCTCCCAGGCCTTCTCCTTACCCTGATATTCATCCTTTACATTGGCATCCGCTGTTTCTTGCAGCCCGCTCTCGGTCCTGCTCTTCCAAAGGAGGAGAGGGCCACATGGGAAGAGAAATTCACCTCCCTGAGGGCGGTGGTTCTGCCCATCATGATCATCCTGATGGTCTTGGGGTCCATTTACGCGGGGGTCTGCACGGCTACCGAGGCAGCAGCTTTGGGTTGCCTCGGTGCGATCATCTCGGCGGCAGTTTACCGCAAGCTGAACTGGCAGATGTTCAAAGAGTCCTGCTTCCGGACGGCCAGCCTCACGGCCATGATCATCTGGATTCTCATCGGGGCGTACTGCTTCACCTCGGTTTACACGGGTACGGGGGCCCACGAATTGATGGAGCACTTATTATTATCCATCCCCGGAGGGCGCTATGCCATCCTGTTCACCATGCAAATTGTCTTTTTTATCCTGGGATGCATCCTGGACCCGGCGGGGATCATCATGATCTGCACCCCGGTTTTTGTACCGGTCATCAAGGCCCTCGGCTTCGACCCTCTGTGGTTCGGTGTTCTCTTTATCATGAACATGGAGATGGGCTACCTGACCCCTCCCTTTGGGTTTAACCTTTTTTACATGAAGGCCATTGCCCCTCCCGGCGTAACCATGACGGATATCTATCGATCCATCGTACCTTTTGTGATCCTTCAAGGGATTGGACTGGTGATCGTCATCATTTTTCCCCAAATCGCTCTCTGGCTTCCGAGCCTGATGAACCGGTAAAGGGTTGAATATGGATGAATTGCGCCTGCTGGAAGTGACCTAAAACAACCTGGCTGAGCATGAGCCTTTGCGGCGGGCGATCATCGAGGTCAGGAATCGGCATGGTGAGAAAGCCCAAAACACGATTTTAGTCTTCCTGGTGCAGAGACCCTGCGTCCAAATGGGAGAGTTTCAGGATATCGATGAAGAATTGGATATTCAGGAGTGCCAGAACTTGGGAGTGGACATGGCCCGCAGGGTGGGCGGAGGGGGGTGTCTTTTTTATGATGACCAGACCCGCTTCGCAGTCGCCCTCTTGGATCGCGAATGGTTCGAAAACCTGGAAGAAGCGGCCAAGGTTTGGCAAGGGGAAGTGGTCACCGGCACGCTGCGAAGCTTGGGAGCCGCGGAAGCCTGGTACCGGCACATCGGGGATGTCCAAATCGGGCAGACGAAAATTTCCGGGCTGGGAACGGCTCTGGTTCATAACACCCTGTACCTGGGAAGCTTTATGAACATCGGAACCCCGCGGGTGGACATGGCTTTAAAAGTTTTGAAGATCCCACCGGAAAAATTTGCCGACAAACCCGTTACCCAAATCGGTGATTACGTAACCAGCGTAGAGAAATTAACCGGGCGCATGCCTTCGTGGGAAGAATTTCGCGAGGCCGTACGCCATAACGTGGAGCGCGTCTTGAAGGTCCGAGTGACCAAAGGGGAAATTACACCGGAAGAGAGAAATGTCTTCGAGGAACTTAAGCCTTTCTATACCTCGAAAGAATGGATATACAGAAGATCCAGTGAGCAGAAATTTGCAGGGCTTCCGCCGGAATATAAGCAAGGGAAGTTTCGGCACAAAGCCCGCAAGTTGATTATCGCCCATGTATCGGTTGACCCCGATAATAAAATTCATCAGGTAATGCTCTGCGGAGATTTTTTTATCCAGCCAAGCATGGTGCTGGAAGAAATTGAGAGAAACCTCCAGGGGGTGGAGGCTCAAGATGAAGGAAAAATTTTCCGCATCGTACAAGAAGTGCTACAGGGCAAAAAAGTTCAAACCCCCATGCTTACTCCGGATGACTTTGCCATCCCCCTCGCCCGCGCTGCCAGGGAGGCCGCCGTCCTGTAAATTTGCAGGGGATCATTGGGAATATATATAAGTCGGAGATTTGAATTGGTCAAAACTCTCCAAAGGTTAAAAGAACGCTTCTACGGCCCGGTAAATCCCTTCAGCATCGAGGCAGTATTTATGCCGCAGGGCCTCCTGGGTTCCATGTTCTACGAAGATGTCTGGGATGCCCAAGCGTTTGACTTGAACCCCAACGAGACCTCTTTCTTCCAAGAGCTCCAGGACGGCGCTGCCGAATCCTCCTTGGAGCGCATTCTCTTCGACCGTAATCATCCGCTTGGACTCCGCAGCCAGGGAACAGATTAATTCTCCATCCAGGGGCTTGATGAATCGGCCATTGACCACCGTGGCTTCCATGCCGTGGTTGTGAAGCTGAGAAGCCGCCTCCAAAGCAGGCCGAACGGTAGAACCGACGGCCAGGATGACAACATCTTTCCCCTGCTCCAGCACTTCCGCCTTGCCGATAGGCAATTCTTTCATTTCTGGATCCAAGTAACCCCCCCAGCCGTTTCCCCGGGGATAACGCAAGGAGACTGGATGGCCGCAATTGACAGCTGTTTTGAGCATATGCTGGAGCTCATTTTCATCCTTGGGGGCCATGACGATGAGATGCGGAATATGGCGCAGAAAAGAAAAGTCAAAAAGACCGTGATGCGTCGGTCCATCGGAACCGACAATGCCGCCACGGTCCATGGCCAGGACCACGGGAAGCTTCTGCAAGCAGACGTCGTGCAGGATTTGGTCGTAGGCCCGCTGCAGGAAAGTTGAATAAATGGCCACCACCGGGATGAACCCTTCGGCCGCCAAACCCGCGGCAAAGGTAATCCCGTGTTGCTCGGCAATGCCCACATCGTAAAACCGTTCGGGAAATTCCGCTGCAAAGGCATCCAGACCCGTTCCCTGGGGCATAGCGGCCGTTATGCCGACCAATCGGGGATTCTCCCTGGCCAGCTTTACCATAGTTTGCCCAAAGACTTGGGTATAGGAAAGAGATCCTGGTTTGGGCTGGATGATCTCTCCTGATTCAGCCTGGAAAGGTCCGACCCCATGGAAAGTTACAGGGTCTTTTTCTGCCGGAGGATATCCCTTCCCTTTGGTCGTGAGGACATGGACAAGGATAGGGCCATGAAGTTTCTTGATGTTGCGAAAGTTTTCAATCAGTGCCTCGATCTTGTGGCCGGGCAAAGGGCCAACGTACTTAAAGCCGAGTTCCTCAAAAAGTAATCCCGGAAGGAAGAATCCCTTGAGGGATTCTTCGGCGTATTTCGCCCATTTCAGAGCTGGATCGCCAATTCCGGGAAGATGTTTGAGGAAGCCTTTAATCTCGTCCCGGAAACGAGTAGCGAATTGACCCGTCATCAAGCGGTTCAGGTAGGAGGAGAGAGCACCGACGTTGGGCGAAATAGACAGTTCGTTATCGTTGAGGATAACGATTAAATCCTTATCCATGGCTCCAGCTTGGTTTAAACCCTCGAAGGCTAAGCCAGCGGTCATGGACCCATCGCCGATAACAGCGATCACCTTATGGCCTTCTCCCCGCAAACAACGGGCCTGGGCCATTCCCAGAGCCGCCGAGATGGAGGTACCCGAGTGCCCTGTTCCGAAAGCGTCATAATGGCTTTCTTCCCGGCGGGGAAACCCACTAATTCCCCCGCACTGGCGCAAGGTAGAAAAGGTTTCCCGCCGGCCCGTAATAAGCTTGTGGGCGTAAGTTTGATGGCCAACGTCCCAAATCAGGCGATCCTGCGGAGTATCGAAAACATAATGAAGGGCCAGGGTCAACTCGACCACCCCCAGGCTGGAAGCCAAATGCCCGCCAATTTTGGAAACCGTGCTGATGATTTCCTCCCGAATTTCCTGGGCAAGCAGAGGAAGGTCCGCTATACGCATTTTACGTAGGTCCGCTGGGCTATCGATCAATTGCAACAAGCGTCCCATTTAGTTCGATCTCGTTAAGATGAATTGGGCGATTTCTCGTAAAGGGTTGGCGCGCCAGTTGAGGGGTTTTAGGTAGGCGAGGGCTTCTTGCACCAAGCAATCAGCCTGGCGGCGAGAATCGCTGACTCCGAAGAATGTTGGGTAGGTAGCCTTTTTTTGAATTTGATCCTTGCGGACGGCCTTGCCGAGCTTCCGTACCTCTCCGTGAACATCGAGGAGATCATCGATGATCTGAAACGCTAACCCAAGTTTTTCTCCGTAACCGTTCAAAGCCCTGTATTCTCGGGTTGAAGCCCCGCCAACGATGGCCCCGGCACTCATGGCAGCAGCAATCAGAGCACCGGTCTTGTGGCTGTGGATGTATTCCAGGAGGTGCTTTTCCATCCCTTTTCCCTGGGAAATAATATCCATGGCCTGCCCGCCAACCATTCCCAGCGAGCCGACTGCCCGGGCAACTTGGCTTATCGCCCGTAAACGTCGATGAGAAGAAACTTTCTTCATCAGGTCAGGCCGGGACATAAGATGAAAGGCCTCGCTCAGCAGTGCATCCCCGGTTAGAATGGCCAAAGCCTCTCCAAAAATTTTGTGGCTGGTGGGTTTCCCCCGGCGTAGGTCGTCGTTATCCATGGCCGGGAGGTCATCATGGATCAAGGAGTAGGTGTGGATGAGCTCCAGGGAGCAGGCTAAAGGAAGCGCATCCGCCGCCCGCCCGCCAACAGCCTCGGCCGCAGCTAACGTCAGGATGGGACGGATCCGTTTTCCTCCGGCAAAGAGGCTGTAGCGCATGGCTTGGTGGATCTGAGGGGGAAACTCATGCTCGCCGGGAACCCAACGCTCCAAAGCTCTATCGATCATCCGCCGCCGGCGCTGGATGTATTTCTGCAGGTTCAAATCAATCCTCTTCTGCATCCAAGGAGAAGGGTTTAGGAACGAGGCGTCCGTTACTGTCTTTCAGAAGAATTTCCACCTTCTTCTCGGCCTCATCCAACTTTTTGGAACAAAAGCGGGATAGGCGTACACCTTCCTCGAAAGCTTTAAGGGACTCTTCCAGGCTGAGATTCCCCTCCTCGAGTTTCTTGACAATCGCTTCTAATTTCTGGAAAGCATCCTCGAATTTCTGTTCCGCCACTTCTCCCCCCAAAATACTGGAACCCTTTTACTGCAATTATTATACACCTCTCGACCCAAGCGTCAAGGATGGTTGTTCGTCTTTGTGGATGGTTGTTCGTCTTCCTGCTTTTCTTTCACTTCTTCCACCCTGGCGATGAATTCTCCTCGATGAACTTTTACTTCCACTTGATCATTTACCTTTACACTCGAGGCCTGGCGGATGATCTCATGGGAGGGAAGGAGCGAAGCAATACTATACCCTCTTGCCAAAATCGCCAGGGGACTCAAGGTCTGAAGCTTTCCCACCCATCCCTGCGTCTTCTGGCGAAACAGGCGCATGGCAACCTGTTGGGCCATGGTCAGCTGCCGGAATAATTGACTAAGGCGGTGAGAATATTCTACGACCCGCCGTCCCGGATGGAGGAGAAGGAGGGTCTCCACCTTCAGCCTGCGCAGATCGTTTTTTTGGGATAGATTCCGGTGGATGGTGCTGGCGAGCCGGAAGAAAAAGTCATCCAGACGCAGCCGTTGATCAGCAAGTTTTTTTCTCGGGTCAGCCAAACGGTGAAGAAGGGATTGGAGCCGTTCCCGTTTTGACTCCGCAAAGACCCGACCGGCATGGGCCAGGCGACCCCTTAAATTTTCCAGAGATTGGACGATTTCAACTTTATTCCGGACCACGAGCTCAGCCGCTGCTGAAGGGGTTGGAGCGCGCAGGTCGGCAACAAAATCAGCAAGCGTAAAATCAATTTCATGGCCAACGGCCGATATGATGGGAACCCGGGAATGGAAGATGGCCCGAGCGACGACCTCCTCGTTGAAGGCCCACAGGTCTTCTAAGGAACCTCCCCCCCGCCCAACGATGATGACATCGATTTGCGGCCACTGGCTGAGTTCGGTGATGGCTTGGGCAATCTCTTGAGCAGCTCCTGGACCCTGCACTCGAACAGGATAGAGCAGGATGGCCACGTTAGCAAAGCGACGATCGATGATCTGGAGAATGTCCCGAATCGCCGCGCCCGTGGGAGAGGTTACGATGCCAATTTTCCGGGGGAGATGGGGCAAGGGCTTTTTATGCCCTGGGTCGAAGAGGCCTTCGTTAGATAGTTTCTCCTTCAATTGCTCGAAGGCCAACTGTAGTGCTCCCCGGCCCTTGGGTTCCATGTAATCCACGATAATTTGATATTCACCCCGGGGCTCATAGACCGAAAGTCGCCCGTAACATAATACCTGTAAACCGTCGACTGGATCGAATTTTAGAATCCGGTTTTGTAACTTAAACATCACCCCCCGAATCTGGGAGAACTCGTCTTTCAAAGTAAAGTAAAGATGACCCGAGCTGGGAAGACGAAGATTAGAAATTTCTCCTTCCAGCCAAAGGTACTCAAAATTGTGCTCTAAGAGCGTTTTAATCTCCAGCGTCAACTGAGAAACAGTGTAGGTAGGACGGAAGGAATTCATGGGACAAGTACTCGCAGAGCCTGGGGAAGGACGCGCAGGGTAAAAGGCGTCTGGCCGAGCAATTCGCCGTCTCCATACAGGTCCAGCGGAACCAAAGATTCCACCCGGGCGATCGAAGAGCGGTAATAATGGACTTCGGGCATGGCTATGTGTTCCCCGGCAAAGACAGTGGGAAAAAAGCGATAGAGACGGAATGTTTTGACCGGATCAATCCAACAGACGTCCAAAAGTCCATCGTCTGGTTCGGCGAGGGGAGTAATTTGCATGCCCTTGCCGTAACTTTTAATATTCCCGAAGGCCACCATTAATATCGGACCTTGTAGATTTTCATTATCCAGGCGCAGGGATATTTCTTTGGGCCGATAGGTAATGGTCTTTAAAAGCACCGGGAGGACGTAGGCAGCTTTTCCGCTTAAGAAACGGCTGAGTTTGTTGGCGATAGCCTTCACTTCGGAGTCAAAACCCACGCCACCCACTCCGGCCATATAAGGCCCGGAATTGACCTGGATCACGTCCATCTTGCGAACCTTGCCTTTTAGAAGGAGGTCGCAAGCAAAATCCAGATTTTCCCCGATGCCCAGGTTTCCCGGGAAATCGTTTCCTGTTCCCAGGGGAATAAAGCCCATGACCCCTCGGCTCCCGACCATGGCCTGAAGGGCATGGTGAGCCGTGCCATCGCCTCCGCAAGATATGATCAAATTGTAACCTTCCCCCTGGGCCTGGCGGGCTAAGTGGGTTATATGTTCAGCGCTCTCCGAGAACTGAAGATGAAAGGAGATTTTTCGATCCAATAGCTTTTGGCGGAGCAAAGGAAACATTTTTCGCCCTTTCCCCCCGCCGGCTTTGGGGTTGACGATGATCTTAATTTTTCTGGGAATCTCTTCCAGCAAGGGAAGCTCCGCTTTGGGTTAATAGAATGATTCTCTTTTTCTATCAAATAATTTCTTTTTTTTCAAGGTTTTTTAACTTGAAAATGAGGCAGGGTTGCGTTACCGTTTTTAAAGAATAGGAAGGGGGGGATAAGGAAATGGAGAGATGGGGAGGGAGAAAAATCGGCCATTCAAAATGGGCTCTCCTCATTGGTATATCCCTTTTCCTTTTATCCACTGTGCTTTCCGTGGGGTGCGACAAGTCGGAAGAGAGACCTTTGCACCCGGGGGGCGAGCAGGGCCTTGCCGATTCAGGGCACCCGGCCTATGGGGACCTCCTGATCCAGGGGTCCATCGGCGACGCCAGTAACCTCATCCCCATGCTGGCCTCGGACTCTGCCTCTCATGGTATCTCCGGATTGATCTTCAACGGCCTGGTGAAATACGACCAAGACCTGAACCTGGTAGGTGACCTGGCTGAATCCTGGGAAGTCTCCAAGGACGGGTTGACCATTACCTTTAAATTGCGCCAGGGGGTGAAGTGGCAGGACGGGATAGAATTCACGGCCGATGATGTGCTGTTCGGCTTTAGGACCATTATCAACCCGAATACGCGCACAGCCTACGCCGGGGATTTTAAGGAAGTTAAAGAGGCCCAGGTCGTCGATCACTACACCTTCCGAGTTACCTATAAACGACCCTTTGCCCCGGGGTTATCCAGTTGGGGGTCCCTGGTTGTTCTGCCCCGGCATCTGCTGGAGGGAAAGGACATCAATACTACGCCATTCAGCCGCAAACCCATCGGAATGGGTCCGTACCTTTTTAAGGAATGGAAGACCGGTGAGAAGATCGTCCTCCAGGCCAATCCCAATTACTTTGAAGGCCACCCTTACATTGACGGGTTTATCTACCGGATCATCCCCGACCCGGCTACTATGTTTTTGGAATTAAAGGCGGGTGGTCTCGACTATATGGGCCTCACGCCCTTGCAGTATAAGCGCCAAACCGATACTTACCAGATGCGCCGGGATTTCCGCCAGTATAAGTTCCTGGCTTTCGCTTACACCTATTTGGGTTACAACCTAAAAGACTGGAAGTTCCAGGATCGGCGCGTACGGCAAGCCATTACCTACGCCATCGATAAGGAAGAAATCATCGCCGGGGTTCTTCTCGGGTTGGGGTTGACCGCCACGGGTCCGTATAAGCCCGATACGCAATGGTATAATCCTAAGGTACGGAAATATCCATACGATGTAGAAAAAGCCAAGAAATTGCTCGCGGACGCCGGCTGGAAAGATTCAGGGAAAAATGGCCTGTTAAAGCGAGATGGAAAACCTTTTGAGTTCACTATACTGACCAATCAGGGCAATGAATTAAGGGCCAAATGTGCTGAGATTATTCAGAGGCGTTTAGGGATGATCGGGATCAAAGTGAAAATCCGCACGGTGGAATGGGCGGCATTCATCAATGACTTCATAGACAAGAAAAATTTTGAAGCGGTTATCTTGGGGTGGACGTTAGGGCAGGACCCGGATATCTATGACATTTGGCATTCCAGCAAGGTGGGAGAGAAGGAATTGAACTTCATCTCTTACCAGAACCAAGAGGTAGATGCCTTGTTGGAGAAAGGCCGGTACACCTTCGACTCCAAAGTGCGTAAAGCTTGTTACGATCGGATCCAAGAAATTCTGGCCGAAGACCAACCTTACACCTTTCTTTTCGTTCCGTATGCCCTGCCCATTATCAGTGCTCGTTTCCAAGGCATTAAGCCAGCCCCGGCGGGGATTGACTATAATATGCATAAGTGGTATGTACCCAAGCCCCAGCAACGTTACGTGCTCAAACCATAAAAACAGAATACAGCCCCGCTACAAGCGGGGTCAGGAGACAGAATTCAGAAGAAAAGCAAAATCTGTTTTTCCATTCTGAATTCTGACTTTTGTCTCCTGGATTCTGGAGACTTAAAATGTCCCTAACGCGAACCATCAAGGAAAAGGCTCTGGATCTGGGGTTCGTGGGAGTGGGTGTGACCACGCCAGAACCCTTTGCCCTTTACGCTGAAGAGTTGAATAACCGTCTGCAGATGTATGAATGGGGTAAAACACTCAGCCAGAAGACTTCGGTCAGGGACCTGGACCTCACGCGCTTTGTCGATCCGGCCCGGTTTCTTCAGGAGGTCAAGTCCCTCATCGTGGTAACCGACAGTTATTTTGAAGAGGATTTCCCGCCTTCCTTAGCGGGAAAGATTGGCCGCTGCTACCTGAAAGGACTTTTTTGTCCGGAAAAATCCTTCCATAGCCAGCGGAGAAAAGAATTTAGAAAATTTCTCCAGGGATTGGGCATGAAGGTTTTGTACGGTCCGGCTCCAGCAAGGATGGCCGGAGCTAGGGCTGGGGTGACGAATTACGGGAAAAATTGTTTTGCTTTTGCTAACGAGGCCGCTGGCCAAAGTTCTTGGGTGGTAAATGAACCTTACCTGGTGGATCGGGAACTCGACCCTGATCTACCCACCCTGCAAGTTGCCTGTCCGGAAAATTGCCAGCAGTGCATTGAAGCTTGCCCTACGGGTGCCCTGTATGCTCCCCTAAAGATGGACCCCCGAAAATGCATTGCCTTCCATTCCTATTTTAATGATGGAGAAATTCCCCGCGATTTAAGGGCCAAGATGGGAACCTGGGTTTATGGGTGTGACCTATGCCAGGAAGTTTGCCCCCGAAATAAAAAATGGCTGGGGAAGGCCAAAACCATGAACCAGGCTCTTGTTGAGAGAGCCGAGCATTTGCAAATCACCACTCTTCTTACCATGTCTCAGGAACACTATGAACGAAACGTCTGGCCATTGCTTTATTATATCCGCAAAGAGAACCGGAGGCTTTGGCAAAGGAATGCGGCCGTGGCCCTGGGCAATCAAGGAGATCCAGATTCGGTTCCTCTGTTGATAACCGCTCTTAAAGATCCTGAACCCATAGTCAGGGGCCACGTAGCTTGGGCATTGGGAAGGATTGGGGGGAGTAGAGCTTGGAAGGCCTTGGAAAAAGAAAGAAAATTGGAACAAGTAGAAAAAGTACGTGGAGAAATGGAAGAAGCCCTTGCATGGGGATTGGATTAAAAAAATTTTTAAGGTTTTTCCAGTTTCTGACGATAGAGAAATTAAAGATTTTCTAAACTTATTAAAATAATAAAACTTATTAATTTTTTGGTTTTCTCTAACTTTAAAAAATTTTGTTTTTTGCTAAGGGGTTAAATTTTAATTTATTCTATTGATAGCGGTCTGGGTTTTGCGTACAACATTAAACTTGAAGGAATGAAGATGGGGATGGATAAATATTTATTGGAGGTTTCAGATGCAAGGCGAAAATAAGACGCTGGAAAAACTCATAACGATTGAAAAAACCATAAATGATTTGGTAGAGATGCGCCACCAAATTATTGAATTAAAGGCATCTGAGGCCCAAAGGCAGATGGCGTTAGTAGCACTCCAATCCAGCGAGAGCAAATACAAAACTTTAGCCGAGAATATTCCTCAAAAATTATTCATTAAGGATAAGAATTCCGTTTATGTTTCCTGTAACCAAAATTACGCCCAGGATTTAAAAATTGAGGCGGATCAGATCGTTGGCAAGACCGATTATGATTTTTTCCCCAGAGAGCTGGCTGAAAAATACATTGCCGACGATAAAAGAATTATGGAAAAAGGGAAGCCGGAGGACATCGAATGTCGTTATATCCAAAATGGGCAAGAAAGAATCGTGCATATGGTGAAAACCCCTGTCCGGGATGAAAAAGGAAATATCTCCGGTGTTTTGGGTATTTTCTGGGATATTACGGAACAAAAACAGAAGGAAGAAGAATTAAGAAAAGATCGGGCTCACCTGGCAGAACAAATCAGCGAATATAAAGCGGAGCTACAAAGAATTCAGGAAAGACAACAACAGGAAAGCAACGAGCGCAGGAGGGTGGAAGAGGAGCTGCGGCGACTGGAGGGGGAGTTCAAGGAAACCCGGGCCAACCTCGAAAAACAAATATTCGAGGGGACAGCCGCATTACAATCGGTCAACGGACAATTCCAGAAAGAAATTAGCGAACGAAAGCGGATAGAGGAAGAATTCCGGAAGGCAGAAGAAGAATTCAAAAAATCCCGCGCCCACATGGAAGAACAACTTTCTGAACGTACCGCTGGACTCCGAACGGTCAATGAACAACTCCAACGGGTCATTTCCGAGCGGCAACGCTTGGAAGAAGAATTTCGGGAGGCCGGAGAAAAATTGCGTGCCCTCGAGGGGCAAGTGAAAGTACGCACAGCAGAATGGCAAGCAGTCAAGGAACAGCTGCAACAGGAAGGTGCTGAACGCCAGCGGCTGGAAGCGGAGCGGGGGATGGCCGTAGAGAAATTACGCACTCTTGAAGCACGGATAAACGAGCGTACGGCCGAATTACAGACAGTCAACGAACGGCTTCAAAGGGAAATCGACATTCACAAGAAATTAGAAGAGGAATTGCGGAGGAGGGAAGAGGAGGCGAATCGCCTGGTGCGAGAAAATACCATCGCAACCGAGATCGGCAATATTGCAGGCTCCGCGATGAATCTGAAAGAGGTGTATGAGCGCTTTGCTGAATTTGCTTCCGAAGTGGGGAAGATCATTCCCTTCGACCGGATTGCCACTACGATCCTTAACCCTGAAGACAACACCCTCAATATTACCTACGTAACGGGGCTTGATATGGCCAATCGCCGGACAGGGGATGTTTTACCCTTATCTGGCACGAGCGCAGAAGAAGTCATGAGGACTCGGGCGAGCCTGCTCATTCAGAAAGAAAACCAGGGAGAAGCCATAGGGCGGTTCCCCGACTTGCTCACTTATTTCGAGGCGGGGTTTCAATCTTTGCTCTTCGTACCTCTGATTGCAAAAGATCAGGTAATTGGAATTCTAAACTTTCTTTCCACCAAGCCAGATGCCTATACCCAAGTCGATCTAAGGCTTGCGGAGAAGGTTGGAAATCAAATTGCCGGGGCCATTAGCAACGCCCAGCACTTCCTCGAAAGGAAACGGGAAGCAGAAACGCTCAGGGCCTCCGAGCAAAAATATCGCTCGGGATTGGATCTTGCCCCGGTGGGAATTTGGGTTTCGGTTAAAGAAAAAATAACTTTTGCCAACCCCAAATGTGCAAAAATCCTTGGTTATTCCCCGGAAGAGCTTCTCGCCAAAACACTGCCTGAACTTTTACATTCCGAAGATCTGACAAGAGTCATGGAAAAGTATGCTCGCTGGGCAAGCGGTGAAACTCCGCCCACCATATATGTTTCCAGATTTATCCACAAAGATGGCCGGATGAAGTGGTTGGAAAACAAAGTTGGTTTGGTGGAGTGGGAAGGAAAGCCAGCCATTATCCATTTTGTCACCGACGTCACCGAGCGCAAGCGCTCTGAGCAAACCTTGCGCAGTGCTGTGGAGCCATTTCGTATTCTGGTGCAATCCATAGAAGAAATTGTATCGGCTTTAGAGAAGGAACAGAAATAAACGGTTGATTTATTTCAGACAATCACGGGAAAACCGATTTTCTAACCTGGATCAACCCCCAAAGAAGGGATGGATCCACCGGATGTCGTCGCCTTCCTTGAGCTCGATGGAATCGTATTCCAGAGCCTTGACGATGCGGCCATTCAATACAAAAATAATATGGTCC
>JAURYC010000007.1 GCA_030654105.1 Deltaproteobacteria bacterium | reverse complement strand
GCGGATGGCGGATTTTTCTGGAGGTAAGTGGGGTAATGGAAGTTGGGGCTATTTCCGGTATTATGACATTTTCGACACTGGTCTTCGCCAATCGGGGAGAGACGCTTCCGCAGATCCGGATGCCCTTCTGTCGGGCCGTGGCAGGCTTCACACTGCACATTTTCAAAGAAAGCATTAGGATTCCTGACAATTCCCAATCCGGTGGTGTGGCAGGCCAGACAGGTCGGGTCGGAAGATTTGTTGTTCCGGGATAAGGTTTGATACGCCCGGGCATGGGAAGTATTCATCCAGCTTGGATGTTGCTGCGGATGACAGGGAAGGCAGTAATTTTCTCCCATGAATAAAGGAGTCGCAGGAATGGCCACCTGGCGGCGGGTGGGGGCGGGACTTTTCCTGGGACTTATCGGCGGTAATGTTTGCAGGAGCTTTTGCAGGTCAATCTTATACTGGTTGAGCCATTCTTGTACCTGAGGATGATCGGTAAATTTCGTAGTGAGGGAAACGAGTTGGTAGTGAGAATAAAGAGTCTTTTGCTCGACGAAAAAATCCACTTGACCCAGGTGCTCCCCTCGAGATCCGGCAATGATGATTTCTGAACGGTTGGCTTCAATGGGATTCAACTGATGATGCGGGACGTGACCGCTTAGAATAAATTGGATACCCGGGACATTCTTGGCGAGCATTTCCTGCTCAGGCAATTCCATATGGCCCAGGACAGCTATGACCTGACATTTTTCCTTCTTTAACTCGGCGACGAATTTTTTGGCAACTTCGATTGGATCGGCAAGGTAGTACTTTTTGCTTTCTTCGGGGGGACCTCCTAAGGAAATCTCCTTGGAAACTAAGCCTAAAAGACCGATTTTGACTCCCGCGAATTCTTTTATTAGGTAAGGTTTGAAAACAGGTTTATGGGTTTGGGCGACCATGAGATTGGCGGCCAAAAAAGGGAAATGGGCCCGTTTACTCATCCGGATGATTTCGCCCACTCCGAAGGAAAAGTCGAGTTCTCCGGGAGTAAAAGCATCGTAGCCCATTAGGTTATAAGTTTTCATGTAAAGTTCAGCTTTGAGGTCTCCTATTTTTTTCTCGTTGGGATTACCCGTGGGGGGGCGATAATAAAGAAGGTCGCCTGTATCCACCAGGATTACATTTGGCTTCTCCCGCCGTAACTGTTCGATGCAGGTCGCCCGCCTGGCCAGACCGCCAAGCAGATTATCCCGTCAGCCACAGGGTTCTACTTCACCGTAAACGTTGGAGGAAAAAATTATGGTGATGATCCGGTCCGGGCTGGGAGTCGGAGGTTGCCCCCATAGGGAGAGGGGAAAGAGACAGACCAAAAAAATTCCTAATAAGTATTTTTTCATCAAAAATCCTCAAAAAAGGGTTTCTAAGGCTTCTTCCACCGAGCCTATACCGACGATCTCTATTCCAGAAAATTCGAGGGTTATTCGGGAGCGGTTACTCTTCGGCAATAGACAACGTTTAAAACCCAGCTTGGATGCTTCTTTCATACGCATTTCTGCCTGGTGGATGCCGCGCACCTCGCCAGCCAACCCAACTTCTCCGATGACCATGGTTTTAGAAGGGATGGGTTTATCGAGAAAAGAAGATGCCACGGCCGAGACCACGCCCAGGTCGACAGCCGGTTCCTCTACGCGAACACCACCCGCCACATTGACGAAAATATCCTGCTGGGCCAAGTTCATTCCCACTTTTTTCTCCAGAACGGCTACCAGCAATGAAACCCGGTTGGGATCTACACCAATGGCTGTACGCCGGGGCATGCCGTAGGAGGTGGGGCTGACCAGGGCCTGGAGTTCCACGAGGATGGGCCGGGAGCCTTCCAGGCTGGAAATGACCACCGATCCGGGAACGTCTATAGGGCGTTCAGCCAGAAAGAGTTCCGAAGGGTTGGCCACTTCTTCCAGCCCGCCGTCTTTCATCTCAAATACGCCGATTTCATTCGTGGACCCGAAACGATTCTTCACGGCCCGCAGGATGCGGTAGGGATGCCCCCTGTCTCCCTCGAAGTAAAGCACTGTGTCCACTATATGCTCCAGGACTCGCGGCCCGGCGATGGCTCCTTCCTTGGTTACGTGCCCAATGAGAAAAGTGGAAAGGCCGGTGGATTTGGACAGGAGCATGAGCTTTCCGGCAGATTCCCGCACCTGGCTGATTGATCCGGGAGCAGATTGGAGTTGAGACGTAAAAACGGTTTGAATGGAATCAATGACCGCAACTTTCGGTTTTAGCTTTTTAAGGTCGTCGATAATCTTTTCCAGTGAGTTTTCAGCCAGGACATAAAGATTCTGGGAGGAAACTCCGATCCGGTCCGCCCGTATCTTGGTTTGGCGAAGCGATTCTTCACCGGAGATATAAAGGACGTTGACCCCTTTCCCGGCCAGTTTATCCAATGCCTGCAAAAGAAGGGTGGATTTGCCAATCCCCGGGTCGCCGCCAATGAGGACGACAGAACCAATGACCAAACCCCCTCCCAGAACGCGATCGAATTCGCTGACATCGGTTTTTAACCTTCCTTCTTCGCTAGTATCGATGGCTGTGATGGCTTGCGGAGGAAAATCCTGCCCGGAGATCGAGATGGCCTGGGCTGAACGTTCCGGTAGGGACGATACTTGCTCTTCGACGAAAGAATTCCAGGAGCCGCAATCCGGGCACTTGCCCAACCATTTCGGGGCTTGATAACCGCAGTTCTGGCAACCAAAAACGGTTTTAATCTTAGTCATAGTTGCAAGAGAAACAAAGTTTTTATGATTATAAATTGGCTACTTCTCCAAAGTCAACGCCTAAACCAAACCTTCCCCCCCTTCACTTTTCAATAGGTGGATGAATTTACTTTGATTAACGGAGCTCGGACGGGAGGGTGATGAAAGAGGGGGCACCGGCGGGAAAAAGATCTGTTGCGAACCCGTGCTTGCCTTCCGCCAAGGAAGGCGGAATCGAAGGAAGGGAGGGCATTCTCGGCGGCAGCCCCGCCCTGTCCATTGAAAGGATTACCGCCTTGTGCTCCCGAGAGATTCACCCTCCCGTCCGAG
>JAURYC010000006.1 GCA_030654105.1 Deltaproteobacteria bacterium | reverse complement strand
AAGGGATCCAGGGTACAAGTGAAAAAATAAAAAGATGGAACCCTTGACCCCTCGAATCCTTGAACCCTTTCTTTATTTTAATCCTAAGATTTCCCGGGCAATGACCAAACGCTGAATTTCGGAAGTCCCTTCATAAATTGTCGTTACCCGGCAATCACGGGAATAACGTTCCAAGGGATACTCTTTCATGTAGCCGTATCCCCCGAGCATCTGCAGGGCTTTGTAACAGACGCGATTGGCTGTTTCCGTAGCGAAAAGCTTTCCCATAGAGGCTTCCCGGGTAAAACGCTTCCCTTTCTCCTTCAAAAAAGCCGCCCGTAAAACCAACAACCGGGCTGCTTCCAACTCGGTAAAACTGTCGGCGATCATCCATTGGATGGCCTGGAAGGAAGAGATGGGCTGGCCGAACTGGATGCGGTTTTGGGCGTACTCCGTCGCGTATTCAATGGCGGCCAGCCCGATGCCCACGGCCATAGATCCGATGCCGATCCGCCCTCCGTCCAGGGCCATCATAGAGATCTTGAATCCATCCCCTTCTTGACTCAAAAGGTTGCTCCGGGGCAGGCAACAGTCTTCCATGAAAATCTCATTGACGGGAGACCCGCGCTGACCCATTTTCTCCTCATGGCGGCCGACGATAAATCCAGGATGTCCTTTTCCCACGACAAAAGCACTAATGCCCTTGGCCCCCGCATCCTTATCTTTCTTGGCCCATACCACGAAAACCCCGGCGTATTCGGCGCTGGTGATGAATGTCTTGGACCCGTTCAGAACATAATGGTCTCCCTCCAGCTTGGCGGTGGATTTCATGGATGCCGGGTCTGAGCCTGCCGTGGATTCCGTCAGGGCGAAGGCCCCACAGGAGTATTCCCCGCGGCAAATTTTGGGAATATGAACAGAACGGATTTCTTCATTCCCGAAGGTATGGAGTACTTCCGCCACCATATTGGTCACAGACATGGTCACGGCGGTGGAGGCACAGGCTTTTCCTATTTCCGTCATAGCCAGGCTGTAACTTACCACCCCGGCCTGAGATCCTCCATATTCTACCGGAATATTCATGCCCATCAACCCCAAATCCGCCATTGCTTTGAGGACAGGCAGTGGGTATTTTCCGGTGGTGTCGATTTCTGGGGCCCGGGGCTTGAGCTCTTTGGCGGCAAAATCCCTGGCCATCTCCTGAACCATCTTTTGTTCTTCGGTAAGACGGAAATCCATGGCCAACTCCTTTTCAAAGCGATCAGCCTTCAACATCCAGCTGTCAGCTTTCAGCTATTAACCTTTTCTTCTGAATTCTAACTTCTGGCTTCTTTCTCCTTACTTCTTACTCTTCACTCCTCACTCCTCACTTGTCTTTTTTACTGGGGGGTAATATACTTGATTAAAAATTTTATCTCAAGGGCCACCTTTTATGATTGTTGCGGGGATGGACATCGGTTCGATCACGGCGGAAACCGTAATTCTACAAGACAACCAAATGCTCAGTTCATCCATTGTGCCTACCGGCGCCAACAGCCGGACGGCCGCGGAACGTTCACTGGCTGCGGCTTTAAAGCAGGCAAGCCTCCGGCAAGAAGACCTCGCGGCAATCGTTACCACCGGGTACGGAAGAGCCTCTTTCCCTTCGGCGACGAAGATGATCACGGAAATCACTTGCCATGCCCGGGGAGCATTCTTTGTTTACCCGGAGACGCGCACGGTGATAGACATCGGGGGCCAGGACAGTAAAGTCATTCGCCTGGATAAACAGGGGCGCAACGTGGACTTTCAGATGAACGACAAGTGTGCTGCCGGAACAGGACGTTTTTTAGAAGTCATGGCCCGTGCCCTGGAGGTCAAACTGGAAGATTTGGGAAGACTTTCGCGCAGCGCCCAGCGCACGATCAAGATCTCCAGCATGTGCACCGTCTTTGCTGAATCGGAGGTTGTTTCTTTGATTGCCGAAAATCAACCCCAAGAAGTGATCATCCGTGGCCTGCATGATGCCATCGCGGACCGTATTCTGGGAATGGTCCGCCGCGTCGGAGTGGAAGAAAAGGTTACCCTCACGGGTGGTGTGGCTAAAAACGAAGGGGTGGTCCTGGCTTTGGAAGAAAGGCTGGGGGTAAAGGTTTTCGTGCCCCCTGAACCCCAGATCATCGGTGCTCTGGGCGCCGCCTTGCTGGCCAGAGGACTTCCCATCCGATCGTGAAAGGAACCGCTGGAGCGTTCTTGGGTTTTTTCTGGGCTTAGCTACCTTCAGGAGTGGTTAATGTATACGATTCCATTCAGAAAGGAGAAGAGGTAATGAAAAAAGCCATTGGGGCATTATCCTTCATGGGGATGACCTTTTTAATGATTGGCCTGGCCTTGTCGCAGGGGGTCTATACCGGGTTGATCGTCGATGCCAGGAATTTATCCTTCACCCCTTCGGCGTCGCCGAAAATTCTGGACGAGGATGGGCGGGAAGTATACGGTTCTGCGTATCTGGATAAAGAATGGGTGGAGAAACATGGTGTCGTCGGTTATGCCAAAAGTTTAGCTGAAGGCAAGGCGAATTCCCGGGTTGCTGGCAATCCTTATGTAGCCAAAGCTATCAAGGTCACCGGGCCCAACAGTAAAGACTTGATCGTCTCCAATGGCGATGCCCGAAAGATTCGTGAATTGACCAAGCATCTCAATTTCTTGGATCACGCCAAGGTGGTGATCGTCGTCCCTTGATTTTCAAGCCTAAAAAAAATCCTTTTTGGATCCTCTCCAAATTCGTTAAAGGTTGGGTACCGGATCCGGGCATGGTTCCATTAACCGACAGGTACTCTGAGCACATGGCATAACAGCCCCATGCGCAGGAATTGTCCGTATTTTATCAGGTCAAAGTATACAGCCCGGGGATCTTGGTCTATTTCCATCGGGAGTTCATGGTCGCGGGGAAAGGGGTGCATGATGTAGGTATCCTTTCTCAAGGCCTTCAGAATGTCCGGGTTCACCCGAAAGATTTCCTTCGACCGCTCATAGTCATCGACCTGGTCGCCGAATTGCTCCCGGGGGATCTGGGTGATATACAGAATATCCGCTTTCGAGGCGATCTCCCTCCAATCTACCGCGCTGTCCAGGGTCTCGCTGCAAGGGACCTGGTGTTCCCGCAAGTAATCCTTCATATCATCTTTCATCTTCAGGACCCGGGGAGAAACGAAGTAGATTTTGATCCCCGAGTATTTGGCCACGACATAGGTGAGCGACCGGATGGTGCGGCTATTCAGGTATTTCCTGGCCTCCTCAACATTTAAACGATCTATTTCCCGCTCCTCCGGGGTGCCGAATCCGAGTTTCACTTTGGGAACGTCGGTAAGGACCATGAAGTAGTCTGCGGCCACAGCTTCGGCGAGCTTTTCGCCAGCCAGGTCCTTGTCCACGGCCCCTTCGAACCCCTCGAATTCTCCCTTTTCGTTCAGAATGACTGGAACCCCTCCCCCACCCGAGGCGATGACGATCATTCCTGCTTCAACCACCTTTTTCAGGGCATGAACTTCCAGGATCCGGATGGGATCAGGAGAGGGAACGACCCGGCGGAAAGGGGTATCTCCTCCGGGTAGAACCTTCTTCATCCGCCAGCCTTTTTCCGACTCAAGCTTTTCTTTGGTGGCCGGGTCGTAGAAAGGGCCCACGGGCTTGCTCGGATGCTGAAAATCCGGATCATGCCGGTCCACCAGGACCTGGGTGATCATGGTTACCACGTTGAAGTTCAGGTTGTAAGATTTGAGCTCGTTCATGAGAGTTTGTTGGAGAATGTACCCCATCTGCCCCCATGTCCACCAAGGTGTGTTCCTGACTCCGTAGGGGATTAGGCAACTTGGGGTTTCCTTCTAAAGGGGCATTGGAGTATACGACCAAGCCTGCTTCTTGCAGGACTTGCTGGGCCTGATAGCAAAAAGTGCCGCCGGCAAAAATTCCGCGAAGGTACTTTTGTTCGGGTTTCATTGGGGCTCGTTCTTTGGAGAGGAGCGCTTGGAACTGGGAGTTGTCGCTGAACAGGAATACATTCAAGCCGCATTCCAAGGCTTTCTGAGCTTCTCGGGCGGCATACGCACCCGGAACGGAAATAACCGCGAGGTTGGAATGAGGTTGGCGAGCCATGGCCTCATCAAGTGTGCGGATGGTAGATTTCCCCGCACGGTCGGCGTCCGGGCTTAGCCATTGATCAATTTTCCCAAGCACGGTGGTGAGGGATTGTTCGCTTTCCGCCTTGACCGCCAGGATAAGATCGTTTGGCGTGGCAGCGGAAATCCCTGCCCCGCTGACCGGATATAATTCGCCTGCCTCATAATTTCAACAGCACCATTTTCTTGACACACTAACAGCATTTTCATATACTCATTTCACCCAAAAGCGAGTTCTTATCAAAGCAAATACAAAGAGGGGCCCTTCCAATTGGGAGGGCCCCTGAAGCATATTACGCATCCGCAATCACGTATCGGGGGAAGACACCATGGATCTCGGACTGAAGGGTAAGAAGGCCATCGTCACCGGCGGCACACGCGGCATCGGACGCGCAATCGCCAACCTCCTGGTCGAGGAAGGCTGCGACATCGGCATCTGCGCGCGCACCGCCGGCCAAATCGAGGAGGTGGTCGCCGCCTTCAAGGCGAAGGGCGTTAAGGCCTTCGGGTCAGCGGTGGATGTGGCCGAGGGCGCCCAGCTCACCAGTTTCGTCAATTCGACTGCCGAGGCGCTCGGCGGTCTCAACATCTTCATCTCCAACGTGAGCGCGATGGGCGCCGGCAACGACGAGGCCTCGTGGAAGAAGGGCTTCGAGATCGACGTGCTCGGCACCTTGCGCGGCTGCGAGGCGGCGGTGCCGTTTCTTGAGAAGTCGGGGGCCGGCGCCATCGTCGTGGTTGGATCAACGGCCGCGGTCGAGGTGGTGGGTCCGCGGCGCGCCTACAGCGGCGTGAAGGCGGCAATCCTGCCCTACATCAAGTCGCTGGCGCGGAACCTCGCGCCCAAGAACGTGCGCGCTAATGTGGTCTCGCCCGGTAGCGTCTACTTCAAGGGTGGGGTGTGGGACGTGATGGAGCGGAAAAATTCCGACCGCTACCGCCAAGCGCTGGATCGCAATCCCACGGGCCGCATGGCCACACCGGAAGAGGTGGCCAGCGCGGTGGTGTTCCTGGCCAGCCCCCGGGCCAGCTTCATCTCCGGCACCAACCTGATTTGCGACGGCGGCATGACCCAACGCGTGCAGTTCTGACCTGCACCCAAGATACGATGAAATTCGATTTTTCCGACGATCTGAAGCTGCTGCGCGAGCAGGGGTGGAAGTTCCTGCAGGAGCATTCCCCGCCGAAGGCGGTGAACTGCGTGCTGGAGAGCGAGGAGCCCCTTAAATTCACCTTCCTGTTCCTTCCCTTCATTAACGGGAAAATTGTTAGAAATAAAAAAAT
>JAURYC010000005.1 GCA_030654105.1 Deltaproteobacteria bacterium | reverse complement strand
GTTCATCCGGGCTGCGGCCCTGGACCGGGAGATGTTGGGATCCCTGGGTGTAAATGTGAACAGATTATTTACGCTCGTTTTCACCATTGGGGCCTGGCTGGCGGGCTTAGGCGGAGCCCTGGTCTCTCCCATCGTGGCCATTGTTCCAGGCATGGACGTGGAGATTATCATTAATGCCTTCATCGTTGTGGTGGTTGGGGGGTTGGGAAGTTTTTGGGGAACGCTTCTTGGGGCGCTTATTCTGGGCCAGGTGACTTCTTTTGGTATCCTGGTACTTCCCCGGCTATCTATGGTTTTTATTTATGTTCTTATGGCGGTGGTTCTGATTCTTCGGCCATGGGGGCTTCTGGGAAAGCCCCTGCAACGGTAAGAAGATGTCCAAAGAAAACTGGTTCCTTATGATCCTCGTCCTGCTTCTAGCTTTCCTGCCCTTAACCGAATCCCGTTTCTATGTTTTTCTGGGGACGGATATTCTGATCATGGGACTGTTTGCCGTAAGCCTCAACCTCTTGTTAGGTTACACTGGGCTCGTCTCCTTCGGGCAGGCGGCCTATTTCGGGATCGGAGCTTACACCTGTGCTCTGCTGATGAAAAAGGCTTCGGTCGCCTTTCCGCTTGCTTTTGTGGCCGCCGCAGTATTCGGGGCAATCGCTGCTATGATCATCGGTTTTTTTTGCATCCGGCTGACCAAGATTTATTTTGCCATGCTTACCCTGGCCTTTTCCCAAATTGTGTGGGCCATTGCTTTCAAATGGAACTCCCTCACCGGCGGGGACACAGGCCTCATCGGGGTCAACTTTCCCGCGCACCTGGATTCTCCGATCCGATTTTTCTACTTCACTTTGGCTGTGGTCGTGCTCTCTTTTTACGTCCTGCGAAAACTGGTCAACTCCCCCTTCGGCAGGATCCTGACGACAATCCGGGAAAACCCTGAACGGACAGAATTTATCGGAATCAATGTGAAGCTATTCCAACTTATTGCCTTCATGATCTCGGGCTTCTTTGCGGCTATTGCCGGGGCACTCTTTGGAATCTTCAATCACAGTATTTTCCCGGATTTTATATTCTGGCCGCAGTCAGCCGAAGTGCTCATCATGAGCCTTCTCGGTGGGATTTATAACTTTTTCGGGCCTATGGTTGGGGCAGCGGTCCTGCTCTACTTGAGGATGCAGGTTACTTCTTTTACTCAATACTGGCCGCTCATTTTAGGGACTATCCTGGCTTTGCTTCTCTTCTTCTTCCCCGGAGGAATCGTGGGGTTTCTAAAAAGTAGACAAGTCTTTACCAGAAAAAACAAATGCTCTTGACCGTTGAAAAAGTGAAGAAATCTTTCGACGGATTTGTGGCGGTGAATGGGGTCAGCCTTTCCGTCAAGAAAGGAGAAATCTGTTCCATTATCGGCCCTAACGGCGCTGGGAAGACAACCCTTTTCAACCTAATTACCGGTCACCTTCCGGTAGATGAAGGAAAACTGATCTTCAAGGGACTCGACATCACCCGTATGCCCTCTTACCGGATCTGCCGGCTGGGGATGGGCCGTTCCTTTCAAAGAACCAATATCTTCCCTCGCCTAACGGTTTTTCAGAACATTCAGGCAGCCGTGCTGGTCCATCGAGGGGAAAGCTTTAATTTCTTCAAACCGGTGGAATCTTTCTTCCGGGAAGAGACTCAGACCATCTTGGAACGGGTGGGTTTGAAAGATTACGGGGAGACGGTCAGCGGATCTCTTTCCTATGGATATCAAAAACAGCTCGAGCTGGGGATTGCCCTGGCCAGCGAACCCGAGTTGCTCCTCCTGGATGAACCTACAGCCGGGATGTCTGCCCAGGAAACCCACCAGACCATCGAGCTGATCGGGCGGATCACCCGCGAAAAAGGACTTACTCTTCTTTTCACGGAACATGATATGGAAGTGGTTTTTTCCATCTCAGAAAGGATCATGGTCTTACATCAGGGGCGGCTCATTGCCGAAGGCTCCCCCGAGGAGGTCCGCAATGACCCGGACGTGCAGAAAGTCTACTTGGGGGAAGCGCGATGATCTTGGAGGTGAAAAACATCTACACCTCCTATGGGTTGAGCCATATTTTATTCGGGGTTTCTTTAACGGTTGATAAAGAAGAAGTCGTTTCGCTACTGGGCAGAAACGGCGTGGGCAAGACAACCACCCTCCGTTCCATCATGGGCCTCACTCCACCAAGTTCTGGGTCGATCAAGTGGAAAGGCGAGGAGATCGCCGGAAAATCTTCTTATCAGATTGCCAGGCTAGGAATCGGATTTGTCCCGGAGGACCGGCGCATCTTTGCGGACCTGACGGTTTGGGAAAACCTGGATGTTGCAATCAAAACCTCAACGGCCAGAGGAAATTTCTGGACCCTGGAGAGGGTCTTCGACCTCTTCCCAGCGTTAAAGTCCATCCAGAGCCGGAGGGGTGGATTTCTGAGCGGGGGAGAGCAACAGATGCTCACCATCGCCCGCACCCTCATGGGCAATCCCGACCTTGTTCTGCTGGACGAACCGTCCGAGGGTTTGGCTCCCATCGTGGTACAACAGCTCGGCGAGCAGATCACGAAACTGAGGAAAGAAGGAATGACCATTCTTCTTTGCGAACAAAATGCCAGGTTTTCCCTGGATTTAAGCGACCGCCTTTACATATTGGAGAAGGGAGAAGTGCGTTACCAAGGAAATGTGGCAGATTTCCGCAAGGACGAAGAAGCCTATAGGACGTACTTGGCACTTTAAAAGAGGATAGTGTCAGTGTGAGTGTCAATGATAAAAAATCTGACACTACCCACTGACACTGACACTTTTCATCTGAAGGGAGGTGCAAAAGATGGTCAAACTGGTTGCCATGTTCAATCTTCCCCCGGGAACAAACGAAGCGGAATTTGAAAAGTATTTTGTCAAGAAGCATGCGCGGGATGCAGCTAAAATCCCGGGCCTTCGCAGGTACACCATCGGGAAAGTAGTTGGATCCCCCGCAGGGGAACCGGCCTGGTACCGGGTAAATGAACTATGGTTTGACAGCGTAAAAGCCGCCCTGAAGGCGTTTAGCTCGCAGGTGGCGGTGGATGCTACCAATGACCTGATGCCCCGGGTGAAGGACTTTACCCCTGTTTTTGTCAAAGACCAGGAGGTGAAGTTGCCCCCCAGCCCAAAGGCGAAGGCAGAGAAGAGAAAAGGAGGAAAGAAGCGATGAGCAAAACAAAAATAACCTGGCTGGGTCATGCTTCCATCAAGGTGGAGGCAGAGGGGAAGGTGATCTTCTTCGACCCTTGGATTCAGGATAATCCAGCCTGCCCCATCAAGCTCCCGCAGATCAAAAAAGCCGATGCCGTCTGTGTAACCCATGGGCACATCGACCATATCGGAGATTCCCTGGCCATCGTCAAGGCAACCGGCGCTCCCCTCATCTGCAGCCCGGAGATCGGGATGTATGCGGAGAAGTACGGGGGGATTAAATACGACGAAGGTTCAACTCCGCTGAACATCGGGGGGAGCTGGGAGACCGACGCCTTCACCATTACCATGGTCAATGCCGCCCACACTTCCGATATCATGGGGGAGGAATACAAAAAGGAAGGGAAGTTGACGGCCGGGTCAGGCTCCGTCGGGTATGTGATCGAGTTCAAAGAAGGCCCTTCCATTTATTATGGGGGCGATACAGGGGTTTTTGGAGATATGGCCATCATCCGGGATCTCTATAGCCCGGATGTTGCTGTCCTTCCCGTAGGGGGAAAATATAATATGGGGTACCGAGAAGCTGGATACGCAGCTTCCCTGATCCATCCCCGATATTTTGTCCCCATCCATTACGATACCTTCCCTAACCAGAAACTCGACCTGAATAAGCTTGTACAAGAGATTAAAACCCGGGCTCCCCATGTTTCCGTGGTTCGCTGGAAACCAGGGGATATTTTTGAATATAAATAATACAGGGTTCGAGGGTCCAAGGGGCCAAGTGTAGAGAAAATATTATTTCACTCGAACCCTTGAACCCGTGAATCCTTTTTAACATTTCATACCTCTCTACTAATCCCCGGTAAGCCCTCACGACCCGGTGCAAAGAGGGATAAGCCGCTACCCGCCGATTGCGGATGCTCTCGACATATCCCGGCACAAGATGCGCCATGTCGGAAGCAAGGAGAATTGGAGTTGCCCAGCTCGATGATCGAAGTGGCCAGGTTCCCGCTCTGGGAGACCACTCCCAAGGGACCTGGTTCAGGGATCGGTTGGCGGAACAACCATGATGACCAGGTCAACTGTCTGCGGAAACGGCTCAAGAATTTTTGTTAATTACGTAACCTCTTTTATTTTTAGGAAACAAATAGAAAAATGTAATACAACTTATTTATTGACTAACTTTTTAATATTTGGTATATTTATAAAAAATAGAATCATGCAACAGAATTAAAGGAGATTTCATGGATAAGACTGTAGTGACTGTAAAAGGTCAAGTTGTTATTCCCTCTAAACTGCGGCGGAAATTTGGGATTAAGAAAGGAACCCAGGTCTACCTTTACGAACGGAACGGAGAAATCATAATCAAACCCATTACGGATGAATATATTCGGTCCATGGTGGGAATAACGGGCACGAAGGGGAAGCTACTTAAGGCCTTGAAAGAAGAAAAAGCAAAGGAACGGGCGCTGTGAAGGCGGCGGTTCGAGTTCTGGACTCTTATAGCCTTATTGCCTATTTTGAGGGCGAAGAGGGGGCGGACAGAATGGTTGAGATCTTTCGGTCAGCGAGAGACTCCGCACGGCCCCTTCTTCTGCCGGTGATAAATTGGGGGGAGGTTTATTACATTACCCTAAGAGAAGCGGGGCATGAGCGTGCGGAAGAAGTGGCCCATCTTATCACAACCCTTCCCATTCAGATTATCCCTGCAGATTTAGAACTGACCAAAGAGGCTGCCAAACTAAAAGCCAGTAAAAAAATGTCCTACGCCGATTGCTTCGCCGCTGCCCTGGCGAAACTTCGTCGGGCCGAATTAGTTACAGGGGATGAAGATTTTAAGCAGGTGGAAGGGGAAATAAAGGTATTCTGGATTATTTAAATTTTTGAAATTAGACCTGTGTCTTGGAAAGAAAATATTATTGTCCCCGACGAAATTACCTTCAGCAACACGCCCTTACTTATAAACCCCTCTTCTAACATCCTACGTAATTCTTTAAGCCACGTCCTTCTCCGGGGCATTTTACTTTTCCTTAAAGCCCTATTTTCGGCAGTGAAATTGAGGTTCTAAGGCAAAAATAAGCATGATTATTCCCTTGTTATCCTGCAAAATCAAATAGTTACCTTGGTCCGACCCCATTTAGTGCAATCCTTATTGGTTAGGCCAATGCTATTCCCCTATTTTTTACCTACGACGAAATA
>JAURYC010000004.1 GCA_030654105.1 Deltaproteobacteria bacterium | reverse complement strand
TCGCAGCGAAGACAGCGCTTGGCTTCTTCTCTTGCTTTCTCCTCCGTAAACCCCAGTTCGATCTCCCGGAAATCATGGACCCGGTCTTCCGGAGGTAAGAAAACCGATTTCACCCGGGGTTTTCCTTCTTCAACCGTACTTAATTTTTCACTGAGGTCCTCCGGTCCACCTGATTCTTTTTGGTCGAAAAAAATAACGGGACTGGTGTCTTTATGGAAACTTTTATCAATCGAGACCGCCGCCCGGCGGCCGGCGGCTATGGCTTCGATAATATGGGTGGGCCCGGTAACAAAATCCCCCCCGGCAAAGATGCCCTCGATATTGGTAGCGAGGGTGTTGGCATTCACCACTAAAGTTTCCCACTTGGTTCGCTCCAATTTACTATCGGCAGGAAGGAAGGAGAGATCCGGGGCTTGGCCCACCGCCATCACGATCGTGTCCCCTTGAAACAAGCCCTCCGATCCGGGGGTAAACGTTGGGTTGAATCGCCCCTCCTGGTCGAAGACCGATTGCACGGCGATGGTTTCAATTCCCGCAAATTTCCCTTTATCACTCAGGACCCTCTTAACTCCCAAAGAATAATGAATGAAAATTCCTTCTTCCAGGGCTGCTTCCACTTCTTCATTGGTGGCGGGCATCTCTTCCCGGGATTCGAGACAAAATACATGAACCTCTGGCTGTCCCTCTCTATCCCATCTCAAGCGGCGGGCTGAGCGGGCCACATCGATGGCTACATTACCCCCTCCGATGATGATCACTTTCTGACCGATCTCGATCTCTTTCTCCAATTTCACTTCCCGGAGGAACCCCAACCCGTAATACAGGCCCGCCAGGCTTTCATCCTCTCCCGGGATTCCTATTTTCTGACTCTTCTGACTCCCGGCGGCAATGAACACAGCCTGGTAGCCTTCTTCCCTCAGGGAATCGATCGTATAATTGACATTGATGGGGTGATTGTAGCGAATCTCCACCCCGCGTTGCTGAAGATATTCGATTTCTTTCTGAACGACAGCCTTGGGAAGGCGAAATTCCGGAACTCCCACCATCAACATTCCGCCCCCCACCGGAAGGGCTTCGAAGACCGTAACGGGATAACCCATCCTCCTGAGGTAGTAAGCACAGGTCAATCCCGTCGGGCCGGCGCCGATGATGGCCACTTTCTGCTTTTTGGTTAAGGGAAAAGGCTCTGGAGTCTGGAAAATAAAATTGAAATACCAGTCTGCTGCGAACCGCTTGAGGGAACGAATGGCCACGGCTTCGTCCAGTTCTCCCCGCCGGCACTTGATTTCGCAAGGATGATGGCAGATCCGCCCGCATATGGCCGGGAAAGGATTTCTTTCCCGGATCACCTCGGCGGCTTCAGCATACTTTCCTTCGGCAATAGCGGCGATGTATTTAGGGACGCTAATTCCCACCGGACAGGTATGATGGCAGGCGGAAACCACCAGGGCTTCGCAGACTGCTCCGGGACAACGTTTATCCCGAATATGGGCTTCATATTCATCCCGAAAATATTTAATGGTGGAAAGGACCGGTTTGGCACAGGTCTGCCCCAACCCGCAAAGGGCGGAATCGCGAACCGCATGGCCGATTTTGATGAGCAGGTCGATGTCTTTTTCCTGACCTTCCCCCTGGGTAATGCGGGTGAGGATTTTGAGCATTTCCGTGGTTCCCAGGCGGCAGGGGCTGCATTTCCCGCAGGATTCGGACTGAGTAAAACTGAGGAAGAAGCGGGCAATTTCCACCATGCAGTTATTCTCATCCATGACCACCATGCCGCCCGAACCCATGATCGACCCGATGGCCTGTAAAGAACCATAGTCGATGGGAAGATCCAGATATTTTTCGGTCACGCATCCCCCCGAGGGTCCTCCCATCTGGACGGCTTTAAACCGGCGCCCTTTAGGAATTCCCCCCCCGATCCCGAAAATTACTTCCCGCATGGAGATGCCGACCGGAACCTCTACCAGCCCGGTGTTGTTTACCTTACCCGCCAGCGAGAAGATCTTGGTTCCCTTGCTTTCCTCGGTTCCCACGCTTGCATACCAATCGCTGCCGTTTAAGAGGATGGAACGGACATTGGCAAACGTTTCTACGTTATTGATATTGGTAGGCTTCCCGTCCAGGCCTGCCTGGGCCGGGAAGGGAGGGCGCGGCCGGGGCATGCCCCGCCGGCCTTCAATGGAAGCCATCAGGGCGGTCTCCTCACCGCAGACGAAGGCTCCGGCTCCCATTTTCAGTTCCAGAGAAAAGTTGAATCCGCTCCCCAGGATATTTTCCCCCAGGAGGCCCAGTTCCTTCGCCTGGAGAATCGCGATGGTTAAATGATCTACGGCTATCGGGTATTCTTCGCGCACATAGATGTACCCGTACTCGGCCCCAATGGCATAGGCTCCGATGAGCATGCCTTCCAGGACGCTGTGGGGATCCCCCTCAAGAACGGCTCTATCCATAAAGGCCCCTGGATCCCCTTCATCGGCATTACAAACGATATACTTCGGGGAATGGGGGGACAGGTGGGCCAGGCGCCACTTGCGGCCCGTGGGGAAACCCGCTCCCCCCCGACCTCTTAGCCCAGACCTCTCCATGGTCCCGATGATTTCCTCGGGAGTCATCATCAGAGCTTTCTGGAATCCGGCGTATCCATTCCGGGCGATGTAATGAATCATCTTGGTTGGGTCAACCCGGCCGCAATGTTCCAGCACCCGCCGGGTTTGCCCCTTGAAAAAGGGGATCTGTTCCCAGTAAGGGATCTTCATTCCGCTGCGAGGGTCTTCGTATAAAAGGTGGCCCAGAATTTCCCCCTGTTGAATGGTACGGGCGATAATATGGACCACGTCGGCCGTAGTGACTTCCTGGTAAAAATACCCGTAAGGATCAATGGAAACCACCGGAGCCCGGGCGCAAAACCCCTGGCACCCGGTATCTCTTAGCTCCACTTTTGTAGATAATCCCCGGGCTTTTAATTCTTCCTCAAAGGCCTTCCGTACTTCGGCTGCGCCATAGGCTCGGCAACCGGTCATGCAAATCCGGATGCAGGTTTTTTGGGGATCGGATTCCCGGCAGATCCGCTCACGAAAGTCGTTCAAGGCCTGAGAAGATAAAAGTCTGGTCATGTTAGGACGAATTCCATCCTTTTATTGATGTTGTCCCAATATGGAAATAATCTTGGGAGGGGAAAGCCGGCCAAAATAATTCCGGTTCACCATCATGGTCGGGGCTAAGAAACAGGCTCCCAGACAGGCCACTGTTTCCAGGGTGAACTTGAAATCCTTCGAGGTTTCTTTTTCATCAATACCCAATTCCCGCTTAACCATCCGCAGAATGGATCTTCCTCCCCGCACATGACAGGCCGTCCCGCGGCACACCCGGATGACGTATTTGCCCCGCGGAGCAAGGGAAAACTGAGAATAAAAAGTAACCACCCCCTGGACCTGGCTGGGAAATAGATTGAGGGCCTCGGCAATGGGCTTCAGAGTCTCCTGGGGGATATATCCCAATTCCCCCTGGATCTTCTGCAGCAATGGAATCAACCCCCATTTCTGGGCTTGATACTCCTGAATTATTTTTTGGACCCGCATCATTTCTTCCTGGGCAAAATGGACCTTCTCCATTTCCATGGTTCAAATCCTTTCCACTTTAACTTCAATTGTCTTTTTAGCTGGAAAATCCATCGGCCAATCGGAGGGAAAGGGTAACAGGTCATAGACGTTCTCCTCGCCTGGAGAAGCGGGTAAAAAGAGGGTTCCCGGCGGGAGACCTTCCTGGCAAGAGATGCCAAAGGACATCTCTTTTTGAGGTGAAGAAATTTTCACCCGGCTGCCTTCGTTCAACCCTAACCTCACAGCATCCCCCGGGTTCATCTGCAAGATTCTTTGGCTGCGGAATCCCTTGAGTTTGGGTGATCGGAAGCTGCGGGTCCCGCTGCCAAAGTGCCACAACGTTGACCCTAAAATTAGGCGAAAAGAATTGTTCCTTCTCTCTTTCCCTTCTTGGCTATTTAACCGGGGCATGTTTAAAAAATATTTGGGGGGCCATGACCAACCTTTTTCATAGAAATGAGGGTGGCCTGGATCATGCTCATCCCAACAAGGCCAGTGCAGACTTCCTTGGGCCAAGCGATCATAGGTAATCCCCCCGTAGATGGGGACAAGCTCTTTGATTTCCTCCATAACTTCTTGGGGCGACCTATAATCTTTGGGCAAACCCATTCGCCGGGAAATTTCCGCTAAAATTTTCCAGTCGGGAAGGCTCTGACCAACCGGCTCGGTGGCAGCTATCAGGCGTTGGACGCGACGTTCGGTGTTGGTCATCGTTCCTTCTTTTTCGGCAAAACTGCAGGCGGGGAGAACCACATGAGCGAGCTTGGCTGTCTCGCCAAGGAAGAGATCCTGCACCACCAAAAAATCCAATTTCCGGCAAGCCTCCTCCACATAAGGGCCCTCAGGAAAGGAACGAAGGGGGTTTTCTCCCATGATGTACATTCCCTTCAATTTTCCCGCCCGGGCAGCCTTGATCATCGCCAACGCCGTTAAGCCTTTTCCCAAGAGCAGCGATTTACCCCAGGCTTTTTCAAATTTTTTTCTTACCAGGGGATCTTCCGGGGATTGATAACCCGGAAGGAAGCCTGGCAGGGTTCCCATGTCGCGGGCACCCTGGGCATTGCTTTCCTTCCCCAGAGGATAAAAACCCCCGCCCCCCTCCCCGATACTTCCCGCGAACAAGGCCAGGTTCACCAGCGCCTCGAGGCAGGGGGCTCCGTCCATCCCTTGCCAAAGGCCATTGCCAAAAACAATCGCCGACGGCTTGCCAGTAGCCAAATTCCTGGCGCAACTGCGCAAAAGATCTTCTTCAATCCCGGTTATCTCTTCCACCTGCTGCCATTTCCACGACTGGCTTTCTTCCCAAAATTTCTCTAACCCTTCTCGTTGATCTCCCTTTTCCGGGCCTTCCCCAATCCCTTCATCCCGAATCGCGCGGATGAAAGCCAGGATTAAATAGGTTTCGCTCCCCTCCTTGGGCTGCAACCAGGGGCGGGCGAACGATGCCAATTTTGTCCACCGGGGATCTATCAGGATCAGTTGTGCCCCCCGCAAACGAACCGCTCGCTTGATCTTGTAAGCCACGATGGGAGCCGTTTCTTCCGGGTTAGCCCCGATGACCAGAATGCACTTTGACTCTTCAAGGTCCTGAATGGGGTTGGTCATGGCCCCCCATGCCAGGTCGGGCCCAAATACCTGGGGAGCAGGGAGCTCATGGAAAGGACCGCCGTGATCGATGTTATTCGTCCCAAGTCCACCCCGGGCCAGTTTCTGCAAAAGGTAATTCTCTTCATTGGTGCACTTAGAAGACCCCAAAAAGCCCAACGTATCCGGGCCATGTTGGTTGTGAACTCTTTGCAATCCGGCAGCTACGAAATCCAGGGCTTCTTCCCAAGAGCATTCTACAAGTTTTTCTCCCCTGCGGATCAGAGGCGTCTTCAATCGGTCCGGGCTGTTAATGAACTCCCAGCCATAGCGCCCTTTGACGCAAAGGGTGGGGTAATTCACTGAATCCTTTTGCCCATTCGGACTTGCTTCCACCACTTTCCCAGCGTTCGTTCCCAAAAGGAGAGAACAGCCGCAAGCGCAATAAGGGCAAACCGAGGGTATTTTGCTGGCCGCCGTATCTACGGACAGTTTATCTTTTTCACTCAAAGCGCCCGTGGGGCAAAGGACCACACAGGTCCCGCAGAATGTACACCCTGATTGGTCTAAGGGCTGATCCTGTAAAGTTGCCGGTTGAGCTTCAAACCCTCGCCGGGAATAGTCAATGGCTCCTTCAACTACCAGTTCATGGTCCGCGCGGATGCATTGGCCGCAGAGGATGCATTTGGAAAGGTCCCGCTGGATGAAGGGATTGACCTCGATGGTCCCTGAATAGTTGGGCAACTTGTATAAATCAATCAGCCCGATATCCAGTTCAGCGGCTATCTGCCTAAGTTGGCAGCGATTCCCCTTGTCGCAAAGGAGGCAAGATTCAGGATGGCTGGCCAGCATTAACTTGACCACCATTCTCCGCGTCTCCAGCACTTTAGGAGAATGGGTTCGGATTACCATCCCGGGCGATATGGGCGACACGCAGGAGGCCAAAAGGGCCCCTGATTTTTCTTCCTCCACCAAACAGACCCGGCAGGCGCCGGCAGGAGAAAGGTAGGCATGATAACAAAGGGTGGGGATGCGAATTTCCATCTTCTTCGCCAAATCCAAGATGGTCATTCCGGCTTTGCCACTGGCTGGAAGTCCATTGATCGTTACCGTCACTGTGCTCAAATCCTTCCCTCCGCTGGGCTACCTTTTTTTAATAAGAGCATTTTCCACGGCTAATTTCAGTTCCTCGAACCCGAAACCAATACCTTTACTCCGCCCTTCCCTAACTTAACTCAACCAGCGTTTTCTTCTTTTGTAATGTTTTACATCCCGGTAGCTCTTCTTTCCAATTTCCGTCAGGCCCAGGTAAAATTCCCTTACGTCTTCGTTGTCGCGAAGGGTATCAGCGTCACCGTCCAAAACCAGGCGTCCGTTCTCCATGACATATCCGTACCGGACGATCTGGAGGGCCATGGCTGCATTCTGCTCTGCCAAAAGGATGGCCACTTTCTCCTCGCGGTTCAGTCGGACCACGATGTCGAAGATCTCCTGGACCAGCAAAGGGGCCAGGCCCATGGAGGGTTCATCGAGAAGCATCAGCTTGGGGCGAGCCATCAGGGCTCTTCCGATGACCACCATCTGCTGCTCCCCCCCGGAGATATAACCCGTTTTCACGTTACGCCGCTCAGCCAGCCTGGGGAAATAGCTGTAAACCAGATCCAGGTCCCTTTTGACTAAATGGGCATCCCGTCTGCTGTAGGCTCCGGTGAGGAGATCGTCCTCCACGGTCAGGTGCTCGAATTTGCGCCTTCCTTCCATTACCTGGACGATTCCTCTTCGCACCACCTCCGCAGCATCCTTGCGGTCGATGCGCTCCCCCAGGAATTCGATGACTCCCTTGGTGACTTCACCCCGCTCTGCCCGCAAAAGATTGGAGATGGCTTTGAGGGTCGTGCTTTTGCCGGCCCCCTTGGCCCCGAGGAGGGCTACAAACCCCCCCTGGGGCACCTGCAGGGAGACCCCTTTCAGGACTAAAATGACATGCTCGTAGACGACTTCAATATTGTTGACTCTCAACAATGGTTCCTGGGTCATAACTCTTGCTCACTTTGGCGTGATGTACTTACTTTAAAGCTTCACTGGTTCTCGGCGTTATCCCCTTCTCCTTGGCATATTTAGCCGCTGACTTCTCGACTCTTTCCCGGACGAATTCCCTCATCGGAGCTACCCAGCTACCGACCG
>JAURYC010000003.1 GCA_030654105.1 Deltaproteobacteria bacterium | reverse complement strand
AGAAAACCCCTTCCGGGTACGGTCGTATCGCAACGCGGCCCGGACGATTGAAGACCTAAGCCAAAGTTTGGAATCCATGGTCAAAACCGGTATGGACCTGGAGGAGATTCCGGGGATCGGTAAGTCAATCCGCGAGAAGATCGAAGAGATTATTTCCACGGGGAAATGTCATTTTCTCGAAGAACTACGCGTCCAGGTTCCCGCTGGGCTGACGGAGTTTCTGAAACTGGAAGGGCTGGGTCCCAAGAAAGTTAAGGTATTGTATGATCAATTGGGTATAGATTCGGTAGACCGATTGGAAAAAGCGGCGCAAGCAGGGCGGCTGCGGAATCTTGCCGGCATGGGGTTGAAGACCGAAGAAAAAATTTTAAAATCCATTGAAAAATACCGTGCCGGCATGGGACGCTTCAAACTTTCAGTTGGGTTTATTTATGCTCAAGCCATTCTGGAATATTTAAAAGAAGTCCCGGGGGTGAGGCGTTTGGATCCGGCGGGAAGCTTCCGCCGGCGGAAGGAGACGATTGGGGACCTGGACATTTTGGCCATATGTGCCAGAGGTTGCCAGATAATGGACCGATTGGCCAAATATGGGGAGGTGGCCGAAATAATTGCCAAGGGCGAAACCAAATCCAGCGTTCGCTTGCAGTGCGGTTTGCAGGTGGATGTAAGGGTTCTCGAGGAGGAGAGTTACGGAGCAGCCCTACATTATTTCACTGGTTCGAAAGCTCACAATGTGGCCATCCGCGATCGAGCTAAAGAATTGGGCCTGAAAATCAGTGAATATGGAGTATTCCGATCCCAAGACGATAAACGAATAAGCGGTACGAAGGAAGAGGATATCTTTAAAGCCGTGGGACTTCCCTTGATTCCACCTGAATTGCGGGAAGACCGGGGAGAGATTCAGGCTGCCGAGCAAGGGATGCTCCCCAGGTTGATAGAGTTGTCTGATATCCGCGGGGATTTGCAAATGCATACCACCGCCACGGATGGTAAGAATTCCATCGCGGAGATGGCCCAGAAGGCTAAGGAAATGAGTTACGCTTACATCGCTATCACCGACCATTCGAAAGCGGTACGCGTGGCCGGAGGTCTGGACGAAAAGGGGTTGGCCCGGCATTTAAAAGAAATTGATAAAGTCGATGCCCAGGTCTCTGGATTTCGTCTGCTCAAAGGGGTGGAAGTGGACATCCTACCAGACGGAAGCCTGGACTTGCAAGATGATATCCTTAAAGAATGCGACGTAGTCCTTGCTTCCGTGCACTCCCGCTTCAACATGGAAGAGAAAGAGATGACCCAGCGAATCGTCAAAGCCCTGAAAAATCCCAATGTAAACATTCTTGCCCATCCGACTGGGCGACTAATCCTGGAGCGGGAAGCGTATAAGGTGAATCTAAAGGAAGTTTTTCAGGCAGCCTTAGATTATGGGGTAGTCCTGGAAATCAATGCCTATCCGGACCGGCTGGACCTCCGGGATGTGGATGCCCGTATGGCCAAAGAAATGGGGGCCAAACTGGCGATTTCCACGGATGCCCACAGCGCCGCCCAATTGGAAATGATGAAATTCGGTGTCTTCACGGCCCGGCGCGGATGGATAGAGGCCAAAGATGTAATCAATACCTTGCCTCTGGAAAAACTGATGAAAATATTAAGATGAAAATGATTTTTTGATGATCTCGTAAAAAGTCGGCAGAAGAGTCATTGCGAGTCCGCCTGAGGCGGACGAAGCAATCTCGTTTTTATAAGTCCTTGAAAATACGGGATTGCTTCGTCGTCCCGCATTGGCGGAACTCCTCGCAATGACGAAAACGGGACTTTTTACGACTCCATCAACATTATATATATGACGAAAGAATCGTTGAGAAGGATTATCTAAAAGCGAGACTTATCCATCGGGGAACGCCCGAGTGAACTTCCCTGTGGAGAAGTTGGGCAGGGGAATTGGCTTATAATCCGGATGAGCCATTTACCGGTCCATTCTCGCAGCGATAACCTTTTAGGATATATAAATTCGACAACCCAAGGGGAAATGAGCCGTCATCATTAATAGGCGACCCGGTAGAGTTCCAACATATCAGAGACCGAGCAAGGTCGCGGGTTGAAGGGATGGCACCAGTCGTGCATCGCATTCTCGGCCATGCGGGGAATTTGTTGCTCCTGGACGCCGACCTCCCTCAAACGCTGCGGTAATCCGATCTCCTGAGACATACGGGCCACAGCAGAACATGAGCGTTCAGCCGCCTCAGAGAGTGTTAGGGAATGAATATTTTCCCCCAAAGCGCGGGCGATTTGAGCCAACTCTTCTACGGCGTGGCTCAGGTTAAAGCGCATGACATGGGGGATCAGGATAGCATTGGCTACTCCGTGGGGGACATCGGCCTCGGAGGAAAGCTGATGAGCCAGGGAATGGACCGTTCCCAGGCCTTTCTGGAAGGCCAGTGCACCCATCATCGAAGCCACAGCCATGTCCATACGCGCCTCCAAGTCATTCCCCGCTTTCACGGCCTTCTTCAACGACCTCCCGATGAGCCGGACCCCTTCCAGAGCCAGGGCAGTACACACGGGATGATAACGCTTGGAGACGCAGGCCTCAATATTGTGAGAAAGAGCATCCATTCCTGTTCCTGCGGTCAATTGCGGCGGCATGGACAAAGTCATCTCTGGATCGATGATGGCCAGTTGAGAGGGCCCCGTTCGCATGACTGCCTTGGTTTTCGTCTTAGTATTCGTAATAATGGCTCCCCGGGAGACTTCCGAGCCTGTCCCAGAAGTTGTGGGAACGGCGATCAAATAGGGCCTGGGGCGGGTGATCTTGGCTGCCCGTTCCACTCCCAAATACTCATAGATCTCACCTGGATGGGAGGCCATAACCTGAATGGCCTTGGCTGCGTCCAACGAGCTTCCGCCCCCCACGGTCAAAATGGCGTCGCACCTGGTTTTTTGAAAAAGTTGCGCTCCTTCCATGACCGTCCGGTCTGATGGATTGGGCTCGATCCTATCAAAAATTTCATAGGAGATTCCCACTTCTGCGAGCGATCTTTTCGGTAAATCAAGTAGGCCTGCTTTTACCACTCCTTGATCCGTGGCGATAAAGACCTTCTTCGCCCCCGCCGACTTCAAGCATGGGCCTACATCCTTTACCGCGCCGACTCCCAGTCGCACGGATGCTCCCAAAATTTCGAATGATACTTCCTCAATTTTCATCTTTGCACCCTTCTCCCCCAATCCTTTTTGAGTATTCAATTCCGGTCTGGGGGGTATGTTTTGAAACATTCCTTATAATGAAACGGCCCAAAGGCGAAAACATACGCTCTTTTTTGGCGGGAGAAAGCTTGAGCAAAACCGTGGGAAAAGGATACTAACGCAATTTTGAATTGTCAACCGAAAAGAAAAAGGGTTGCACCCGTGACCTGCCCTCCAAAAAATTGGACCCTATGGTGAGTTAGAATTAGGGCTGGATTTTAGTATAGGGAGGTAGGGATGAGGAAGAGAGGGTATACGACTACTGACATTGTCTGTCAGGTAAAACCTCGTTCAGGACAAAAAAAGATTCTTATTCCCCCTTATACCACTCCCGGTAGATCTGCATCTCTATTTCACCGAAGAACGTCTCGTACTGTTCTTTGCCCATAAGCTTCTTGGGTTTCCAGCCAGAGGGGCTGGAGTCTTTCTGCTCGGTGATGACCGAAAGAGTGACTTCTCTTTCCCTCCGGCTGACTTTTTTAATCGTAGCAACCACCTTGGTTCTCCAGTCCTCCTGGACCATATAGTCGGTTTCTAAACGACCTTTATCGACCTCAACTCGAGGTTCTCCAAAACCCCGATCCTTGAGAACCTGGGAAAGCGCTTTAAAAATTATTTTGTCATCGGCCTCAAAGACGTAGGAAGTTCCTTCGGGTTTCGGCAATGCCTCCGGAGCGTGCTTGCAGGCGGCCGGGATCAAAAAAGAGAAGGTGAATAAGAAGAAAAGGGAAAAGACAATCCTCTCCTCCCATCGCCTCTCTTTCATCGGAGACGGAAAATGATTGTAAATTTGAGCCCTCCTTTCAGATGATGCCTTCTTTTTAGATGGGCCTAACTTTTTTTAGAAGTTTTGGTGTAAAAATTGCCAAAAAGCGGTTGATTTTTGCGGCTTCCGCATTTCGGGCATTTAAATTTACCTTCTTCCCGATCCTTTAAGGTCATCGCTAAAGAGTATTTTTTGTTGCATTTCTGGCACAGAAACTCATACTTCGGCATGATGAAACCTCCTTTCAATATTTCGGCTATATACTGTCGGGTCCAAGAAAGAAACCAGACCGAATTCTTCAAGTGAGGGCAGCCGGAGATGGGCTGCATTCTTGGTTTTTCGCGAATAGCTCCCCGAAGACTGTTGATAATTGTGGATTTTTCTGCTCCTGATCCTTCGAAATTCAAATCCATAGCCTATCTTGAAATAACTATTTAATATTATTACTATTTTTATTGATTAAAAATTAGGCAGTTATTAAAAAAGCAATAGATTTAACCGCATTTTAGATTCCATACCTTAAGTTTTCCACATCTTATCCACAGATTCTGTGGATAAGATTCCGCCCCGCCTTAAACCGTTTTTATTTTAAATTTTTTTCTTTGAGTTTTCCCGTGTTATCCGACTATCTCCTCTCAATTTTCAAGGGCTGATAACAGGACTCTTTGAGGCTGCATATCTTTAAGAAGTCCAAAGAGTGAGTTTCCCCCTGGAGAATCAATCAGATGTTCCCAACCACCCACGTGCAATATTTTTCCCCCGTTGATTCCTTGGGCGAGTTTACGGATTTTCTCAGCCATATAAACTTCCCGTTCCTGAAACGCTTTGGAGGTAAGCCGGGTAGAAGGAGGATGATGAAAAAGAAAACCTGCCCGCGAATATTGAGATTGCACCAGATCCGCAAAAGAAGGGGAGTTAAGATGCAGTAAAGTTCGTAAGTTCTTGAGCGCAATAAGCTCAGAAAGATGGGCAAGATTATCTTGCGCAAAGGGGGAGAGATCAATATCTTGGAGAAGAACCCCATATTGGGCGGCATACGACTTTGCCGCCCGCCATTCAAAGGGTTCTTTCAGGAGAAAAAAAACTCCCATGATCAAACTGTGAGCAAGAATTGTGCTCAGCGGCCGTCCTTCTTCTTTTTGGATCCTTCGCAGATTTTCGCGTAAAGTATTCCGAATCAAAGATGATTGCTGAACCCGAAAGGTTCGGGAGTAAGGACTGATTTCCACGGTAACAAGGGCCGGGCTTTCTCTTTCCAGGAGACGGAATAATCTGGCATAGCCCTTGGGATCGCGGTGAACGGTCCCGACCAAGATCAAGGATGGCATATGCCCTTTGTGAATGTCCACCGTTCAGTTGACCTTTATCTGTCTCTTGTGATAAGTTGAAAATATCTTCTTAGCGGGCTCGTGTTGTTTTTGCATGGCTCATCATCTTAGTCTCCAAAAAGCAACACCGATCGAAAAATATTTTAATCATTAAATAAAAAAAATCAAGCTTTTTCACTATGAATCGCCTATTCCAGAAAGAATTAATCCTGGTCGCCATGGCCGGAACCATTGCCGTAATGGGGCTGGGTTTCATTATCCCCCTCTTTCCCATTTATGTCTCGGAAAAAGGGGCCAGCAATTTTCAACTCGGGCTAATTGTCTCAGGGTTTACCATCAGCCAATTCCTGGTCCAGCCCTTTTTTGGGGGCCTCTCCGATCGCTTGGGGCGGAAACCTTTCATGGTCGGCGGGATGGCCTGCTATGGGCTGGTAGCCTTGCTTTACATCTTGGCCGATAGCCTCTCCCAGGTTTTTTTGGTTCGCCTTCTCCATGGGGTAGGCGCCGGAATGATCTGGCCTGCCCTATCGGCCTATGTCGTCGATCAATCGCCGGTGGAAAGAAGGGGGGAAACCATCGGCCTACTTTCCGGTGTTGAGATGGTCGGGTTTGCTGTCGGGCCCTTCTTGGGGGGAATGCTTTATAGCCTGGGAGGGATGAATCTGCCTTTCTTCGGCTGTGCTGCCCTGGCCCTGCTGGCCACGAGCATGCTCTGGGGTTTCATCCAGGAAAAAACCCCCGAACGCCATGGAATAAAACTAACCTGGGGTGAACGATACGGCTTTTCCTCCTTGCGCTTACCCGACATCCGTTTGCTTTGCTGGATTGGTTTTGCTGAAGCCTTTGTCTGGGGGATGATCATTACCCTTCTGCCAGTAATGGCCTCCCGCCTGGGTGTGCCCCCCGAAAGGATAGGTTGGCTGTTCAGCTCTTACTTCGTTGTTTACATCCTTTTGCAGAGACCTGTGGGAAAATGGTCTGACCGTCAGGGAAGGAAAAAGCCGATTCTTGTGGGCATGAGCATCTATACCGTAGCGGTCCTCCTGCTTTCCCGGGGTGGGTCACTCTTGCACTTGATGGTGGTCCTGGCGGTTGCCGGTGCCGGATTGGGAATCTATTCCCCGTCGGTTCGCGTGGCCATCGCCGACCTCTCCTCAGAAAAAGTCCGCGGGGCAAGCATGGGCTTTTTCTTTACCACGCGCATGTTTGGATTTTTCTTAGGTCCTAACATCAGCGGGCTGATGGCCGACCGCTGGGGGCAAGGATTGCCATTTTTGCTCGGCGCGGCCGGGTTGGCATTGGGCATCTGGGCTTCTTGGTCATTGTCGACAGAACTTTCCCAAAGGATTTCCCGGGCGTCCGCCTGCCCCGCCGGCACAGGAAACAGGGAGGCGAAGGAGTATAAAGGTGTAAATGTCTAACAGGCAAGGTTAGATAGTTTCCATCCGGAAACTCCCAGTCCCCTCGCGGGAGAGGGGCGGGGCGAGGGGGAGGGGAAAACCTGGGTTTATTGGGCTGGTAGCTGAATGCTGATTGTACTGATTTTAAATGAGGTGAAACCCATGGCGTATCGCGTTGAGATCAGCTTGAAACCTACCCTCCGGGATGCTCGGGGGGAAAGAATGAAACGGCGGATCATCGATGATTTAAACCTATTCGTGGAGTCCGTGGTTACCATCGATGTTTATACCATTGATGCCGCTTTATCCGCGGAGGAGATTGAGAAGGTTGCCTCCGGTCCTTTCCTTGATCCCATCATCCAGGAATTTTCCGTCGGGAAACCAATTCGTCATGATTTTGACTGGGCGATCGAAGTGGGGTACAAGCCCGGGGTCACGGATAATGTTGGCCGAACAGCCCGGGAGGCGGTTGAACTGCTTTTACAGCGGAAATTTAACACCGAGGAGGGAGTGTACACCTCCGTTCTCTGTTTGATCAAGGGAAAGTTGACCAGAGAACAGGCGGAGCACATCGCTACAGGCCTTCTGGCCAATACGCTCATCCAACGATTTGAAGTTAAAGACCAGCTATCCTGGAATCCGGAGATTGGCATGGAAGTAACTGTCCCCAGAGTGACGGGAAAGAAAGAAATCCGGGTGATCGAAATTAACCTTCAGGTGAGTGAGGAAGAATTGATGCGCCTGAGCTCTGAACGAGTTTTAGCTTTGAGCCTGAAAGAAATGAAAGCCCTTAGAAATTATGCTGAAAACCCAAGGGTGCGAGAAGAACGGGAAAAGGCAGGTCGCGGGGAAAACCTTACGGACTGCGAAGTGGAGGCCTTAGCTCAAACCTGGTCGGAGCATTGTAAACATAAAATCTTTAATGGCTTGATCGAATACTGGAACGAAGAGGGAAAAGTCCAACGCATCGACAGCCTGTTCGATACTTATATCAAACGTTCCACCGAGGAAATCCGCAAGGCCATGGGGGCCCAAGACTGGTGCGTTTCGGTATTCAAAGATAATGCTGGCGTCATGCGCTTTAACCAGGATTGGAACCTCGTTTTCAAAGTGGAGACGCACAACAGTCCTTCAGCCCTCGACCCCTATGGGGGGGCCCTCACTGGTATCGTGGGTGTTAACCGGGATCCTTTTGGGACTGGCAAAGGGGCCAAACTGATTTTTAATGTGGATACGTTCTGCTTTGCTCCCCCGGATTATGCCAAGCCTCTCCCTCCCCGGCTTCTCCATCCGAAACGGGTTTACGAAGGTGTACGGGAAGGAGTAGAACACGGAGGGAACAAGAGCGGCGTTCCCACGGTCAATGGTTCTATCGTTTTCGATGACCGCTATGCAGGGAAACCGCTGGTTTATTGCGGGACAGGGGGGATCATGCCCAAGAATATTTTGGGAGAGCCTTCCCATGAGAAACGAGCAGAACCCGGCGACTTAATCGTCATGACCGGCGGTCGCATCGGCAAGGATGGAATCCACGGGGCCACCTTCTCTTCAGAAGAACTCCACGAAGAATCCCCAACCAGCGCCGTGCAGATCGGGGACCCGATTACTCAAAAACGCATGACCGATTTTCTTCTCCGAGCCCGAGATTTGGGCCTTTATCACGCCATTACGGATAACGGCGCCGGCGGCCTTTCATCATCTGTAGGCGAGATGGCGAGGGATTGTAACGGCTGCCGGATGCACCTGGAACGTGCTCCCCTCAAGTACGCAGGCCTTGATCCGTGGGAGATCCTGCTTTCCGAAGCCCAGGAACGCATGACTCTGGCAGTCCCTCCAGAAAACATCAATCGCTTTTTGGACTTAGCCTCCCGCATGGAGGTGGAAGCTACAGTCTTGGGTGAATTCACCGACAGCGGGAAATTTCATGTTCTTTTTGATGGGAAAACCGCCGCTTTTATTGATATGGATTTTCTCCACAACGGTTATCCCCGAATGGAATTGCGCGCTCGTTGGGAAAAAAAGGTCTACCCAGAGCCCTCTTTTCAGGATCCTGAAGATCTGACTCCTTATTTGCAGCAGGTCCTTTCCCGTTATAACGTATGCAGCAAAGAATCGGTCATCCGGCAATATGATCACGAAGTCCAAGGGGGGAGTGCCATTAAACCCCTGGTGGGCACTTTTAACGATGGCCCCAGCGATGCCTCGGTTTTGCGCCCGATCCTCGAGACCTGGGAAGGAATCGTCGTCTCTTCCGGCATCTGCCCCCGATACAGCGACATTGATGCCTACCATATGATGGCCTGCGCCATCGATGAAGCGATTCGCAATAACCTGGCCGTGGGCGGCAACATGAGGCATATGGCCGGCTTGGATAATTTTTGCTGGTGCGACCCCATCCAGTCGGAAAAAACTCCAGATGGAGAATACAAACTGGCCCAGCTCGTGCGGGCGAACATGGCCCTCTACGACTATACCACGGCCTTTGGCGTCCCCTGCATTTCGGGGAAAGACTCGATGAAAAACGACTATCTGATCGGAAATACAAAAATTTCCATCCCCCCCACGGTTCTGTTTTCGGTCGTGAGCGTCGTTGCGGATGTGCGCCGGTGCGTAACCATGGATGCCAAGCGCAGCGGGGATTTGGTTTATATTTTAGGGGAGACGTTTCCTGAGATGGGCGCCTCTGAATATTTTGCCCTTCGTGGTTTTATCGGCAACCAGGTTCCCAAAGTCAATGCTCCCCGGGCCAAGGCCCTCTATGAGGCTTTGGGGGGAGCGATGGCCAAGGGGTTCGTAGCTTCCTGCCATGACTGCTCGGATGGTGGCCAGGGAGTGGCTCTGGCCGAAACGGCATTTTCCGGGGCGTTGGGTATGGAGGTAGACTTACGACGAGTTCCAGCTTCTGGAGTGGACCGCAACGACGTTTTGCTGTTCTCCGAATCCCCAAGCCGCTTTGTGGTCACGGTTCATCCGAAAAACCAGGCCGCCTTCGAAGAATGCCTGCAAGGAAAAGTTTTTGCGGCAATCGGGAGAGTGGTCGAAGGAAACAATTTTACAATTTTTGGTTTAAAAGGAAAAGTCGTGGTCCAGGCGGATATCTTTAAATTAAAGGAGGTTTGGCAACGCCCTTTAAGATTTTGAATGGGGCCGCAGAATTTAAATCTTTAGGGACACAGATTTTCACAGATACACACAGAAAAAACTTTTAAATTTTCACTTTATATTGATCCTGATAATCTGTTTTTATCTGTGTCCAATAAGAAAAAAAATAACGGAGTTCGCAGAGAAATCCTCCGTGTCCTCTGTGGTTAGATTGCGGTGAGGGAAGAATATGAAAAAAGTAAAATCCATTGTCTTAGCCGGGAACGGGATCAACTGCGAAATGGAGATGGCCCATGCCTGCCGGTTAGCCGGTTCAGAGGTAGTAGACATTGTCTACCTGTATGACATCCTCTCGGGAGAGGTGAAGTTGGATGATTATCATTTCCTGAACCTTCCTGGTGGGTTCTTGGATGGGGACGATCTGGGGTCGGCGAAAGCCATGGCTCACCGCTTAAAGTATGCCAAGATCGCCGGAAGCGGGGAGCGCCTGGAAGAAGTTATTTTTCGATTCATCAAGCAGGGGAAACTCATCCTGGGAGTGTGCAATGGATTTCAACTCATGGTCAAAGCCGGACTCCTTCCAGGTTTTGATGGAAATTATGGCCAACAGGAGGTAACGCTTACCTTCAATGAATCTGGTAGGTTTGAGGACCGCTGGGTTTACCTCAAAGTGAATTCCCAAGGGCCTTGCATCTTCACCAAAGGGTTGCAAGGGGTATACCTGCCCGTACGGCATGGCGAAGGAAAATTCATTCCGCAAGATGGGGAGGTCCTTGAAAAGCTTCAGCAGGAAAACTTAGTTGCCCTGCAATATTCTGAACCGGGCTACCAGAATCCTACCATGGAATATCCCTTGAATCCCAACGGGGCCGTTGCCGCCATCGCCGGAATCTGTGACCCAACCGGGCGTCTTTTCGGCATGATGCCCCACCCTGAAGCCTATCTTTATTCTGTCAACCACCCCCGCTGGACAAGGGAAAAGGTCCCTGAAGAGGGGATGGGTTTGGCCATTTTCAGGAATGCCGTCGAATATATCCGCAAAAATCTGTGATCAGAGAACAAAGACACCGTAGGAGCACGAAGCCTCGTGCCCCTACGGCATTTCTGCGAGGGGACTATTTCTTCAAAAGCAGGTTGTGCTCGAGTAGTATTTTTTTGAAAATTTCTGTCTCCTCCGCAATGTATTTCGTGGCTTGCTGGCTATTCAGTTTCTTGGGCACGAATCCCGCCTTGACGATCTTGGAGTGATACTCTTCCATGTTCACGGTGTCTAAGAAGGCCTTTTCCAGCTTGGCCGTGATATCTGCGGGGGTATTTTTCGGAACCGCCACCCCCCGGTCAATGCCCGAGTAGAATTTCATACCCTGTTCCTGGAAGGTAGGAACATTCGGCAAAGTGTCCATGCGCTTTTCGGTCCCGATCGCCAGGATTTTCATCTGAGTCTGATAACCGACCAGGTCAGAAGAATTCCCCCAGATGGCTTCCACATGCCCGCCCAGAAGAGCGGTTACCTGGGGAGCAGCCCCGGTAAAAGTGACCAGGGTAAGCTTGGTGCCCGTCATCTTCTCGAATTGCAGCGCGGCCATGTGGTGACCGGAAAGTTTCCCCGATATGCCGATGGTGATTTTTCCAGGGTTGGCTTTGGCGAATTCAATGAACTCTTTTAGACTGTTGATCTTCGACTCTTTCTTCACCACCAGTCCAATGGGGGTGGACTCGAAGATGCATAAAGGTTTCAGGTCCTCGGTTTTGAAAGCCGCGTCCTTCTGGGAAAGCGGCTGGAGGATGATGTGAGGAATGTTGATGCCGCAGACGCTATAGCCATCGGGCTTGGCCTGGGCGAACTTCGTCCAGGCCAACGCCCCGCCGGCCCCTGGCACATAGTTGACCACGATGGGTACCCCCAGGATTTTCTCCAGGTAGGGCTGCTGCAGGCGCGCTTCCACATCCGACTGTCCCCCGGGGTTGAAAGGAATGATATAGGTGATGGACCCTTTGGGGAAATCCGTGGCGGCCAATAAGAAGGCCGGGAATAAAAACAGAGCCGCAAATAGGCTCCACATGCTGATTTTTTTCATAACACTCTCCTTTCTCCGCGTCCGGCTGCCCGGCGCGTGGTTACTTCTTGGCTGGCGATAAAAGGTCAAACTCCTGGATCAATTTTTTAAGTTCCTTCGCCTCTTCTTCCAGGAATTTGTGTGAATCGGCAATACCCATCACCTGGGGCACGAATCCGGCCGCCTCCATCTTGGCTTTGAATTCAGGTTTTGAGGTGGTCTCCAAAAAGGTCTTCTCGAGCCGTTTCTGAATATCAGCAGGAATAGCTTTGGGGCCCATCGCTCCCCGGGCAATGCGGGGATACATCTTCAGGCCCAGCTCCTCAAAAGTGGGGACCCCTGGAAGCTGGCCCATTCTTTGTTGGGCACCAATGGCCAGCACCTTGATCTGGTCCTTGCTGCTGACCATCATGGTCGAATTGGTGAAAGCCGCATCGATGTGCCCACCCATCAAGGCCGTCTGCACCTGGGACGTTCCCGTGAAGGTCACGTAATTTACCTTTGTTCCAGTCAATTGCATAAATTGCAGGGTGGCAAAATGATGGCCGGTAAATTTTCCAACTCCACCGCAGGAAATTTTTCCGGGGTTGGCCTTGGCGTATTCGATAAATTCCTTGACCGTGTTGACCTTGAAGTCCTTTTTCACGGCCAGGCCGATGGGCGTATACTCGACGATGGAAAAGATGACAAAGTCATCAGTCTTGAAGGCTACGTCCTTCATAAACATCGGCTGGAG
>JAURYC010000002.1 GCA_030654105.1 Deltaproteobacteria bacterium | reverse complement strand
TCGAGGATCAGAGCCTCCCCACCGGCTTGCTTGTCAAGAATTTTTATTCTATGGTTGGGTCACCGTAGGCAAGAAAAGAAGCTGGCTGAAGACGAATGGAGGAAGAACTATGGAAAAAAAGGGGGGATAACGGAGCAGGGGATGAGGGCGGCTGCTTCTCATACCGCTTCCCTGACGGCGGCCCCTGAAATCTGGAAGTCCCTGTTCAAACAGACGGGTGCTCTTCAAGTGGAAAGCTTCGATGAAATGGTGAACACAATCATGGCTTTTGATCAGTCCTCATTGCCCCAAGGAAAGGCTGGTCATCGAATATTGTATGGTATGCTAAAAAAGGTGAGTGAACTTTTAAAAATAATTAGTTCGAAGGACGGGAATGAGCGACAATAAATTTTCCTACCAATTGATCGAAACGCTGTCCAGCTTGGAGCGGGCGGCAAAGCTTCTCGCCGAAGAAAAAATCATCGGCGTGGACCTCGAAGCAGACTCTCTATACCATTACCGGGGAAAAGTTTGCCTTATTCAGGTCGCCACAGAGAATCTGAACCTGGCGATTGACCCCTTGACCATCGTCGATCTTTCTCCTTTGCGGCCGGTCATGGCCGATCCGGCCATGCGCAAGGTTTTCCATGGTGCCGACTATGACATCCGCTCCCTCTACCGGGATTTCCAGATTGAGATCAACAATATTTTTGACACCCAGCTGGCCTGCCGGTTTTTGGGTCTCAAAGAAACCGGCCTGGAAGCCCTGCTCCGCAACCGGTTCCAGGTTGCTCTGGACAAAAAATTTCAGAAGCAAGATTGGTCTGCCCGGCCCCTTTCCCCCGAGATGTTAGAGTACGGCATTATGGATGTCATTTACCTGATCCCTTTGGCCCGGATGCTCGAAAAAGAACTGACCGCAAGGAATCGTCTGTCCTGGGTGGAGGAGGAAAGCGCTGCTTTGAGCCGGATCCGCCCTAACTCCCTCGACCGCGGACCTTTTTTCCTCAGGGTCAAAGGAGCATCCGATTTGGATCCCAGGTCCCTTGCGGTCCTGGAAGCTCTCCTCCAGTTTCGCAACGCCCAGGCAGAGAAGACGGACCGTCCCCCCTTCAAGGTCCTGGGAAACGAACCCATTCTGGAACTGGCCCGGCAAAAGCCCCTGACCATGAAAGAATTGGAGACGGCTAAAATCCTTTCCCCGAGGCAGGTCGCCATCTTTGGGCAGCCTTTGCTGGACCGACTGCGGCAGGCCGCAGGCTTACCCGAGACAGGCCTTCCCTCTTACCCCCGAAGAGAAAAACCAAAAATTTCATCTGCCGTCCGCCAAAGGATAAAGGCCCTCAAGGCCTGGAAGGAGGCGCGGGCGGATAATCTGGGAATGGACTCTACCCTCCTGCTCAACAACGCTATGATCCATTCTCTTGTTGAAAAGAACCCTCGTTCCCGCCAAGACTTGGAGGAAATTCCCGGCTTAAAAACCTGGCAGAAAGAAGCATTCGGCCAAGAGGTCTTGGCTGTGTTGCAAGGAAAGGGCAAATAGCTCAGAAGGCCTCTCCCCAATTTTCCGCTTCTGTGAGCGTCCCACTTTCCTTACCTCCTGGGAACCTTTTTCGATCTATAATAAACTGCTTTCACCCCGAGGGTAACCGATGCTCTGGCACATCCAGGTAACCTATGGTATGGAATTGGCCACCTATTGCCTATGGCCTATAATCCATCGCCTGTTTTTATTGGAACCGCATACGGGCCTTCGCTGATGAAGGCCAGGCGCGGAGAAATGTTCTGGGTGGCATATTGATGATGAAAATAAATAACCGCGTTTTGCACCATCTCTTGAACCTTTTTGGCCCGGCTTTTTTTCCTCCCTGGTGGGGTAAGAAATTCATAGCCGCTGACCCCGGGAAGCATCGTGAAATCTTTCTCAGGAATATCAGTAGTACAGTAGATCAGCCTTTCTTCTCCTACCTTTCTTAACACCCTCCCCCAGACTTCAGGCTCCCACTGGTCCTTGGTAAACTTCCATGCTGGGGACTGGAGCAAATCTACGTATCCATCCACTCCTTGGAGCTTCAAGAGGTGGATCAAGGTTCTGTATTCAGGCCCGCCGATAGGCTCTTCATCCCGGTTGTCGGCGGCAATGATAATCACTCCCTTACCTTTCACGGCTGGAAGGGCTCCCACTGCCGCTTTGGCAACCTGGTAATGGTTCCGGCCCACGTATCCCCCATGGGTTATAACGATATCAAACTCACCTAACACCGGAATGGCCACGTAGGTTTTAATCTTACGCACGGCTTCTTCCAAAACTTTTTCCAGATCTCCCGCGAAAACGCCGGTCAGGTGCATGTCTTTATCCAGAGTTACGGTTATCGTGAAATCCACCCCCACAGCCTTGGCAATGACTGCCGATTCCTCGTGGCACGGGTTACCTTCCAGCATCAGGTTGGTGGCCTGGGGAGATTCAAGAAAATCCGGACTATGAAATTTTTGGATGGTCCGCAGATCTACCAAGCCGGGACAAATCGCCTTCCTCCCGCCGGAAGCACCCGCCATGAAGTGGCTTTCCGTTAAGCCAGTGGCGATCTTCAAGTCGGCCTCAGCGAAACTTTTATTCAAGAAAACTGCGGTGCCGCTGGGCGTCTCTCCTACATAAACCAGGTTGGCCCGGGCTTCGCAGTCATGGTCCTGAACTTCATAGGCAGCAACGACCTCTTTCCCCAGCATCTTGACTTTTTCCTGGGGGGTGCTGGCCCGGTGCGTTCCCGTTCCCACGATGATCCGGATATTCTTTTGCCGAACCCCCAAAGCCTGCAGTTTTTGGAGAAGGGGAGGAAGGATCCCGTTTCTTCCTTTGTAAGGAACCGGACGGGTGATGTCCGAAACGGTGATGGCTACCTGCAGTTCATCCGCAGGCTTCCCTTTCCCTTTGATAATTTTTTCCCAACTCAGGTCTCCCAAAGGTTTTTCGAGGGCTTCCTCGATCTCCTTGGCCGGGTTCTTCAAGACCTCTGCTTTTTTCATGTTCAATACGACGCAATCCCGCGGCACAGACACGCTGAGCGGCCCGCCGGAAAATTCCACTTTTATCTTCTTCCAATCTCTGACTTTGGTATTTTTCAGGGCAGCCATTAGATCTAATCTCATCTTTTAAACCCCCTATCCACTGCCGAATGCTGATTGGGGAATGCGGAAAAAAATTCATAATCCGAATTCCGATAATCGACATTCCGCACTCCGAAATCCGCACTCCGAATTCCTTCTATTCTTGGGGAATCAAATCCAGGTCCCCGGTGAACGCTGCTTCCAGGGTCGGTTTCATCAACCGGTCCACATCTCCCCGCTCCGCTTCCATGGGTGTAGGCATGTTCTGCAGCTTCATCTTCAGCTGGGGATCCTTGGCTGCCTGGATCATTCGTTTCAAATATGCTTTGGACACACCCGCCTCCGCCAACGTTGCGGGGAAACCCAGGGACTTAGAAAACTGAATCATCCCTTTGGCGACCATCATGGCCAACATCCGCCCTTTCTTACCTTCCGTTTTGGCTTTGATAAACCCTCTTTCTTGTAAAATTGCGGCAAAGACGGATAATTGATCCTGGATCCTGGGGGCAAACAAAACCGTGTAATACGGATTTAGAATCGCGCACGCCCGTCCATGGCTTAGCACGTCAATCAAAGAAAAGCTTCCCAGATGGGGCCCGCTGGTTCCTCCGATCATGATGGAATACCCTCCCAGGTCAGTGCCCAATCCCAGGCAAAGCCTGGCCTGTCGGTCTCGGGAATTTACCTTCACTTGCGGAAGTCCATAGACGATCAATCTCAAACAAGCTCTGGCCACTTCTTTCATTTTGGTATAATAGGGCTGGCCCGTCGCCCCCATGAAAACCTCCCAAGCATGAGCGATGCCATCCAAGCCACCATCCAGAGTGAGGTTCATCGGAGAGTCCAGAGTCACCCCATAATCGAAGACAGCAGCCTGCGGCACGATCGCTTCGTCGACGATGAGCTTTTTCTGTCCTGTGACCAAGTCAGTGATGTTGGCATATTTGGTCAAATGGGCACCCGAGCTAGCCGCAGTCTGTACGGCGACGAGGGGAATGAGAAATTGATTCGTTTGGTTCTTTACTTTGGTCACATTGCCCACGCCAAAATAAGGATCAACCGAACTGGCCATGGAGTCGGAAACTTGCAGGGTATTTTGGACATCGGCAGGGGAATAGGTTGCCAGAACATTGGCAGCCTTGGCCGCGTCGAGGGTGCTCCCACCCCCCACGGCAATGATTACTTTAGGCCGGGAGCGGGCTACATGGAGAGCCAGCCGGTATAAATCTTCCCGCGGGGCATTCGGCCTGGCACCGGCAATGGCCTCAAATTCCACCCCTTTTTCTCTCAGGGAATCGCTTACCGGTTTCTGGATTCCAGCCATCCAGGCTTCTCCCAGATCAGCCATAATCAACTGGGCCTTCTTCCCGTACTGGCTGGCCAAATCGCCCACTTTGCCCAGAACATCGAATCCGAAAAAGTAGGAATTTCCTTTCCAATCGCTTAGCATCTTGCGGGCATTTTCTATGTATCTTTCCATCGCTACCTCCTTCTCAAATTGCGGATTGACGAATGCGGAGTGCGGAATAAGCTCTTAACGATTAATTCCGCATTCCGAAATCCGCATTCCGAAATTTTTATTTTATCGCTTCTTCGACCAAAGTGATCAAGCGCTTGGGCGCAATCGGCTTGGGCAGGTAAAGGTTGGCCCCAACTTCCACTCCCCGTTGTTTGTCTTCTTCGCCGCTTTTCGCCGTCAGCATCATGATCGGTGTCTCGACGTAGGAGTTGATCTGGCGAATCTTCTGGCAGACTTCGAACCCGTTCATTTCCGGCATGATCACATCCAAGATGATCAAGTCAAATCGTTCACCGGAAATTTTTTCCAGAGCTTCGGGTCCGTTGAGGGATGTGGTTACAGAAAATCCCAAGGGGGCAAGCAACTCCTGGATAGCTATCAATACCAATTCATCATCGTCTACCACTAAGATCTTTTTGGCCATGATTTTTCATTCCTTTTATTCTTGGAATAGTTTCTTTAAATCGAAAACTCGGAAAACTTTTTTAGACCTCCATCTGCTCCCAACCAGCTTCCATCGCTCCGCTTTAAGCCGGTAGAATTACCCGGAAGGTCGTTCCTTCATCAAGCTTGCTCTCCACCTCTATCCGTCCCCCGTGAGCCTCGATGATGCCATAACAGATCGAGAGACCCAGCCCTGTACCTTTCCCCACTTGCTTCGTACTGAAAAAGGGCTCAAAAATCTTATCCAGATTCTCCTCCGGAATTCCGGACCCTGTATCTTTGAAAGAGATTTCCATATCATTCCATCCGTTACGTAAAATCAAACCCGTGCTAATGGTCAGTTCCCGCTTGCGATCCACTTTCCCCATAGCATCCCGGGCGTTAGATATGAGGTTGAGAAAAACCTGCTCCAGCTGATTGGCATCCCCCCAGATCTTCGGTAAGTTCGGAGAAAAGTTTTTTATCAACCGGATGCCGTGATTCAGGAGTTGCTGGCCCGTAATCATGAGGGCATTTTCGATGGGCTCATTGATGTCGATCTTGCGAAAGGCAAACTTGGACTGCCGGGAAAAATCGCGCAGGTGGTTGATGATTTTGGCGATGCGTTCATGGCACCGCTGAATCAACTCCAGCCGCTTCTGGTTCTCATTCTCTTTGTCCAAATTCTCCCGGATGACGTAGAGGAAGGTATCCGCAGCCATCAGGGGATTGTTCAGCTCATGGGCCACCCCGGCGACCAACTCTCCCAGGGCGCGCATCTTCCCGGCTTGGATCAGATGGGCTTGGGTCTTTTTCAATTCTCCTTCCAACTTTTTCTTCTCGGTCAGGTCTTTAAAAACCCCCAGGGTGCCAATGATCTGCCCGGATTCATCCTGTAGCAAGGAAGCCGAGGTCAGGATCGGAACAGTTCCGTTTTTTTTCACCACCTTCGTTTCATAGTTCTTTAGAGTGCCTTTTCCCCGCAAGATCCCCA
>JAURYC010000001.1 GCA_030654105.1 Deltaproteobacteria bacterium | reverse complement strand
ATCACCCGACCCCGGAAAAACCTAAATCGGTTATGAAAAGGAAAAACATTCCTTTCATCATCCTTCTCTTCTTCTCTTTATTTGCCTATATGGGTTGTCTACCCTATGGCCGGGAAGGCACCTTGGTAGGGATCGATATTCTGAAGGAGGGGGAGAGAGAAGAGGTTCTCCGGGTAAAGGTAAAAGAGGGTTCAACCCTGAGCCTTGCCTTTACCCACTCGTTGTACCATACTCCCCAGATAGAAATTTATACGGTTCTGGCTGAAGGTTTAATTCTCCGAGAGATCCATTTTGGCAATCTTGAAGCGGCCGGGTATTACGATCCGAATCCCCGGGGCGATTTACGTCCGGAAGGGAACCTCTGGAAATTAAAACTTTCATGCCCGATTCATTTCCAGACCGTGAGGATGAGAATTCCTTATACAGGTCCTTTGCGTCTTACCATTGATGGCTCTACTCACTGGGTTCCCCGAGAGAAGGATCAAGGAGCGCTTTTAATTATAAAATTACTCTTCCGTGAATCCATGGAGATAACAGGAGCAAAGAGGTAACCCGACCGCTTTAATCCCTAAGAGATTCCTTGGCAGCTTCCCTTCCGGCGATGCGCCCGAAGGCCAGACATTCTCCCAAATTTCCAGCACCCTGGTAGAGAAGTCCGTAGAGGGAGCCCAATTCCCCGGCGCTGTACAGCCGCGGAATGGGGCGCCCATCGGGGTAAAGGACCTGGGCCTTAGCATTGCGCCGGGGTCCTCCCTGGGTGTTCAGGAGGCAGGGCCATAATTTCACGGCGTAGTAAGGCCCCGGCCCCAAAGAAGCCAGTTTATCTTGGGGACGGTGAAATTCTACATCCTCACCGCGCTGGCAGTTTTGGTTATATTGGTCAACGGTCTTCTCCAGCATAGTTCGGTCCAGGCCTGTTTTTTGGGCCAGGCCAGCAAGGGTATCATCAGCAACGATCCAGCCGCGCCGAATTTCTTTTTCATTATCCTTAGACCAGGCATATCGCCCCCGATTGTATCCTATGGCAGTCACCCCTATCGGGCCAGCTTGGCGAGTGGCTTCGTCGCCAATCAAAAAACAGGGGATACGGGGATAGCGTAAGCTGTGGGGGTCAAAAAAATCGACGAGAAAATTATAGGCATGAATGTCGGCGAATTCCGAGGCAAAGCGCTTCCCTTGCTGGTCCACAAAAATATAGCGGTTGGAGGCCGGGCGGATCATGAAAGCTGCTTCAAATTCGGGAACCTTAAAGCCCAAAAGCGTGGAAACCCCAGACATATGCCAGAGGTCTGCGCCCACCTGCTGGGCCATGCGTACGCCATCCCCCGTGTTCCCCGGCGTCCCCAAAGAATAGTAAGGGTACCCTTTGAGATAGTTCATCTTCATCCACTCATCAAATTCAAAACCCCCGCAGGTGAGGATTATGCCCTTCTTGGCTTGCACGGCCTTTTCTTTTCCTTCCTTTTGAATAATAGCGCCAATCACGGCCCCTTGGGAATCGGTCAGGAAGGCCTTAGCCGGCGATCGGTTCCATACCGCGATGTTTCGGCTTTCCACCCGAGTGCGGAGGAAATTCCAGAAGGCGTTTTCATCCTCCGAGTTGGGTCCGGTTATCATTCGCTTTTCTATGGAATCTTCGCCAGACAGTTGCGGAAAGGCAGCCCCGCCATAGACGTGAGTCCGGGCACCCTGGCTCTCTAACCATTCCCGGTTTTGCAGACATTCTGTGGCGTAGGTCCGGAGCATCTCCCATTCCACGCCACGGGAAACCCGATGGCAGAGGTTCACCAGGTAGCGCATTCCCCTTTCGAAATCTTTCAGGCTGAGGAATCCGCTCATGGAGAGATTGGTGTTCCCCCCGCCTTTTTCCATTTTTTCCACGACCAAGACTTTGGCGCCTGAATCGTGTGCCGTCATGGCGGCGACCGCACCCGCCCCGCCGAAACCGATAATCAAGACCTCGGTCTCCTCATCCCATTTCATGATTTTATCTCCCGGTGAAAATAGGTTTACGCTTCTCGCAGAAGGCCATTTGGCTGAAGTCCTGTTGAAAAAAAATCGAAAGCATAGGCTTCTTTCGCCCCAGCATTCCCCTCCATGGAAAATTAAGGGAGAGTTTTAAGGGTAATTGCCTTCGACTGAGGGGCGTGGCCGGATTTTTAAGTCTAATGTGCTGGTTGGGATTTATATTGCTGCAGCAACTTCTGCGCTTGCGCCCAATCAAACTTGGCCTGGAGTTCTTCAAAGATAGATTCGGCTTTTTCCAAATGGCCGAAATCTTCTAAAAATTTGCCCATTTCCAGATAGGTTAATCCCAGTTCGTACATTGCTCCCAGAGCATCTGCTGCCCCTAAACTCCGTTGCCACCACTGCTGGGCGCGTCCCGGCTTGCCCCGGAGCCACTCCTGCGTTCCTTGCATTCGATAAGCGGCTATCTGCGCCGCCCGGTCGAACTTGGCCTGTTTTAAAGCTATCTTACAAGCCTGTTTGGCCTTTTTCATTGCCACGCCCCTTGCGGGCTCCCCCAGCTGCTCTGCGCTGAGCAGATAAGCCTGGGCCAAGTGAAGGCGCACCGGCACGCAGGAAAAACCTCGCAAGCGATATTTCCTGACCAGTTGACAACCTTCCTCCAATACAGATAGAGCCTGCTGGATATTTCCCTGCCGGAGGTAGCACCTTCCCAGGATTCCGCTGGCAAATACGACAACTTGGTAGTCCGGAACGCTCTTGAGCAGGTCAAGAGCCTGTTGCATCTTCGCTATAGCCTCATCCAATGCTCCCGCTTGATCCAAGGTGGTAGCCAACATAAATAACCCCCAGCCCCACGCCTGGTGATCAGCCGCATCCTGGCTGACTCGAATAATTTCCTGGCAAAGGTTGAGGTGGTCGGTCAAGTTTTCTCGGAACCAGAGGAGGCTTTCAGCCATTTTCACGCCTGCCCACCTGCGCAAATGGCCTGCTTCCCAATAGGCCGTAGCCGAACGCCGATAGTGTTCGAGGGCCCTTTTCCCTTTACCTAAAGCGTGGTGTTCATGAAGCGCCAAGCCAAGATATGCCTGGCCCAGCGCTATGGGTTGCTGAGTTTTTTCTGCCAGAGCTACGGCCCGCGAGTGGTAGAAACGGGCCAGCCAAGGTACAGGAATCGCGTCGCAAACTAGCCCTACACCCATTGAGGCCAACACTCTATCCACAGCAAGGCCGCTTTGCTCAGCAAGATTCAACTCCAAGAGGGAATCCAGCACGAGGCGCTCGGGGTCCATGAAATAGTCCATCCAACCCATTACAGAATAGATGCGACACCGTTCCTGGGCGAACCCATCAGCCCCTTCAGGCAGACGTTTCCACCTAAGCCGGGATGACAACCGGTGTCTGGCCTGGTGGACCAGTTCTTTCCCGATGGCCAGGCGAACGCCCTGGGAAGAAACAGGATAAGGGCTTCCCAGGGAGATCAATGCCCGGAGCAGGTACTCTCGGGCCGACTGGTTCTGCCCGCGCCGGAACAATGCTTCTCCCATCTTGCGTTCCAATATCGCCCGTTGCAAGGGGTCCCAGCGGTTACCGAAGGCACGAGTGTGGGCCGCCAGGGCCTGGCGGTAATGCTCCAAGGCTTCGGCATCTGCCGCTATTTTTCCTGCTTGGTCGCCAGCTTTGAACAGATAATCCTGGGCCTTCTCCCACTCCTCGGCCCGCGTGTAATGGTAGGCCAGCAAACCGTAGAATTCGTCCAGACGGTCCGCAAAGAGTGCTTCCACGCATTCTCCTACTTGCTGGTGCAGCTCTCTTCGTCGCTGCAGCAGAATGCTTTCGTAGGCGGCTTCCTGGACGAGGGCGTGTTTAAAAATGTATTCCAGCTCCGGAATCCGCCTCTTTTCGCGGATGAGTTCAAGGTTCTGCAACTCCGCTAAGTGGCGATCCAATTCTTGGTCTGCCTCCATGATTCCCCGCAGCACGCGATAGAAAAAGATACGCCCGATGACCGAGGCCAGCTTGAAGACTTGTTTCATCTCATCATCCAACCGGTCAATCCGGGCCATGACCACTCCTTGCAGGGTGTCAGGGATGGTGACCTGGGCGACCTGCGCCGTGGCCTGCCAACGCCCCGTATTCCTATCACGGACAAAAGCGCCAAGGTCGATCAGCACCCGAATCATTTCCTCGAGGAAAAAAGGATTTCCTTCGGCCTTATGGAGAAGCCCCTCTCGCAGGCGGGGTATTAAAGCATCGATTGGCAGTAGGTTGTGAACCAGTTGAGCACTCTCCGCCGGAGAAAGGGGTATAAGGGCAATTTCCTTATAGCAGTCGGCATAGTCCTTGACCGCGATCTCCCGCAGGCGGGTTGACGGGGATTCTGAATCAGGGCGGCCCACGCTACATATGAGCAGGGGCACTTCGCGAACGAGGGGCAGAAGGTGTTCCAGCAACAAGGCAGAGGAGTGATCAATCCATTGTAGATCTTCAAAAATAAGGACTAACGGCCGCTCTTGAGCTAATCGGGCGAAAAATCTTCGGGTACTGCGAAAAACCTGACGTCCCATTGTCTCGCCGTCTAAATACTTAACCCGTTCCGCTAAGTTTCCGGGAACGTTCAAAGACAGTAAAGTGGCCAGATACGGAAGAATTTCAGTTGATTCTTCAGGAAATAATGAGCAAATGCGGCGTTCGAGTTTCGCCCACCGTTGCCCTTCGTGATCCTCAGCGGTAATGCCTGTGTCGGCCTGGATGATCTCTAAAAAGGGCCAATAGCTGATGGTCTTGCTGAAGGAGAGGGTACGGCCTTCAAGCCACAAAAGGGATTGGTGGGCCATCTGGCGCCTGACTTCCGCCACCAGCCGGGATTTGCCCAGGCCGGCCTCTCCGCTAATGGATACGAGGCTGCCCTGGCCGCCCAGCAAGCGATCAAGGCAGTGGGTGAAGGAAGCAACTTCCTCATCGCGCCCCACCAGCGGAGAACTGATTCCCCGCCCTTCCAGCCCGCGCCAGGAACCCGGTTGGGCCCGTAGACCCATGAGTTTATAGACCGGAACGGGGTCAGCCTTCCCTTTCACCCGGAGGGGGCCGAGAGCTTTAAAGGAAAAGAGGTGATGGGTCCGCCGGTAGGTGTCCGGTCCGACCAGAATCTCGCCTCGCTGGGATAGGTGCCCCAAATGGGCGGCCAGGTTCACCGCATCGCCCATGACCGAATAATTCTGCTGGCTGCTGGTTCCGATGCTCCCGGCGATGACTAAACCGGTGTTGATGCCAAAGTGGGCTTCCAGATGAAGGCCGTGGGCCGCATTAAACGCCGTGATCGCCTCCTGCATGCTTAACGCAGCGCGGAGAGCGCGTTCGGGGTCGTTTTCGTGGGCGACGGGCGCGCCAAAGAGCGCCATAATTTCGTCGCCGATGAATTTATCCACTGTGCCCCCGTACTGGGTCACAGCCGGCACCAGCTGTTCGAAGCAGGCGTTCATCAAGTCGCGAACTTGTTCTGGGTCCATTGTCTCGGCCAGGCCGGTGAACCCGGCAATGTCGGCGAACATCACAGTGATGAGCTTCCGTTCAGCAGGCAGGTCCAATCTGCCCCTTTTTTTCTTGTTCTCTTCCACCAAGAAACTCCGGAAGTTAAAAAAGGTCAGGTTGATAATTTTAAGATTTTGATGATCTTTCTACTTTGCCAGGGTAAACCAGGGTGGAGCTACAGCGTGCAACTTACTCCATCACTTTTTACCTGTCAAGATATTTCGGATAAGGCAGCATTCCCCCCAGGTTTTAAAAAAGGAAGTTTGACTTTCTCCAGAATCTTTAATAGGATGGAAAACTACTTTTTATGGAGCCGCAAGAAGATGAGAAATAGAATTCGAGCCATCGTCATGGTTTCACTTTTTACCGCCCTCACGGCCGTGGGGGCTTTCATTAAGATTCCCATTCCGCACGTTCCCCTTACCCTGCAAACCCTCATGGTTATGTCTGCCGGTTTAATCCTCGGAAGCCGCCTGGGAGCCTTAAGTCAGCTCCTATATCTGACCATAGGTCTCATTGGGCTCCCGATTTTTGCTCAGGGAGGTGGGCCGGGATACGTTTTACAACCTTCTTTCGGTTTCCTGGTTGGCTTCATCGCCGGAGCTTTCGTCATCGGCAAAATAGTTGAAAAAGAAGAAAGCTTAAGTTTCTCCCGCACGTTGGCCGCCCTGCTCATGGGGCAGGCGGCTATTTATATATTGGGCATCTCTTACCTCTATTTCAACCTCAACTTCATCGTCCATAAACCCGTCTCCATATCCACAACATTAAAAATAGGCCTTCTGGTGTTTATCCCCGGCGATATTTTGAAAACCGTTGTTGCAGCGTCGGTCATGGCTCCTATCCGCAAACGACTTATTCTTATTCGCCAATAACTTGATTGTATAGGAATTTCCTTCTTTCAACTTTAGTCCCGCCTGCGGCGGGATCACTTGAGACACTTTAGGCACTTGACACGTATACTTTACTTTTCTTAATCATGGTTTTAAGACTCTGTGATCTCTGTGTCCTCTGTGGCTAACTTATTGATATTATTAATTTTATTATTTTTGTTTTTCCCCTTGACAGAGGGAGTTTTATTGCCTATTTTTAAATAGGCTCGAGATAAGAAAAGAACCCTCATAGGTTTATTCACTTTCCCCAGCCTTCTTTTTAAACCCTTATAAACTGGCACGCATCAATTGGGCGTTTCGTTATTAAAAGGAAATCGAATTAATGTTTACTGCCAAAGAGATCCTGAATAACTGGGAAACAAAGCTGATGGAAATGAACAAGCCCATCAACGAATTGAACCTGAAAATCGAGGGTACTTTCCTCGAAAAATTAATCGCCCGGCTTTATGCCGAACTGGACCGGAAAGGAATCCTCTTCAAACCAAAGTGTTACCTTACGGATACATGGGGATGCCCCAACAAAGTTCCCGTGATGGGAATTCCCTTTTATTACGCCAATCCTACTCTATCTAAAATTGAAGATAAAATGCACGGAGACTTGGAAGATGAACAAGAACTCATTATGACTCTGCGCCATGAGGCCGGCCATGCCCTTAATTACGCTTACATCCTTTACAAATCAGAAGAATGGCAGGACACTTTCGGGCGTTTTACTGAACCTTACCGGGATTATTTTGATCCCAATCCCAGATCCAGGGAATTCGTCAAGCACCTTTACCAGCAAGTAGGCCAGTATTCCGGTAGAATCTACGCCCAGAAACATCCGGACGAAGATTTCGCCGAGACGTTTGCTGTCTGGCTCACCCCCCGCTCCAATTGGCGCCAGAAATACCAGAACTGGGGGGCTTTAAAGAAACTCCAGTTCGTGGACCGTCTGATGAAAAAAATTGAGGGACGGAAGCCCTTGGTAACCAACGGCCAACTGATCCGCCCCCTCGAAAGCCTAAACTTCACTCTCCTCGAATATTACAATAAGAGCGAGGAACGGTATCGGGAAAAAGCCCAGGGTTATGTCGATGACGTATTGAAAGAAATTTTCAGCACCAACGGCAAGGGGGAAAGGCGAATACCCGCCGGAGGCTTCATTGAAAAGAACCAGACCCAATTGGTAGGGATGATCTCCCACTGGACAGGAGAAGGAGTTTCCTCCGTGGGACCTTTGATTGACAAGCTGGTCGCCCGGGCCAAAGAACTTAACCTCAATCTCAGCCTCCGCCGCCAATCCCGCAAGCTGATCGAGGTCACCGCTTTGGCTACGACCCTGGTCATGAACTATACTTACGAAGGAAAGTTTATCGTCCGCTAAAACCCTTCATTGACTCTTTTTCAGCCATTCTTGGCAGTAGCCTTGTAAATCTCGGATGTAGAACTCGATCAGTTCGATGAGCGGCCCCCGGGGAAGAAGCGCTCCAGCCAGAGTGTATACTTGAAGATGCCTCATGATCTGGTAGTAGAGACTCTGGCTGTCGTGACAGACGCCTACCAGGGGGCAGAGGAAACAATAGTTTTTATAATCGAGGCAAAATAGAATCTTGCCAGAGCCGCACTGGAAGGCTTCTTTATAACGGGCAGGGTCGGCCTTTTCCAAGAGGAAATCGCGGATACGCACCCACTTTTCAATAGCCAGGGCAAAGGGATCTTCGCCTTTTTCGTGGCGCCATTCCATCTCTTCCAAGCCTAACAATTTGACCATCGTTACTTTCTCACCACTTCTTCGTTCTTACCAGAACTCACTCATAAAAATAATCACTTTTACCTTTCTCCCCCAATATTGTTGTACATTCATGTTTTATCAAGGTGTAGAAGTCAACGCGGTTTTGCAGAACGCTTGATTTTGTTTCCTCATAACTGCCCTCTTCTCTTTTAAAGATTCAAGGGTTAATTCTCCGTCATCCCGAAGCATATCACTGGACCCCTGGAACCCTTGATCCTTGAACCCTAATTTTCTAAGACTTCCCTGGAAATCTCGAAAATCACCCTCGTTTCCGGGTCCGGACACTGCAAAGTATAAACATCCTCTCGTCCGAAATCTTTCGGGTCCTTGGCCTTCCCCATCATATATAATGAATACTGGATGGCCCCCAGGGCCACGGCGCAGAGGCTGGTGGTTTCTCTGAGGTTGACCATCGTCCCTTCTATGACGATCTGATCTCCTTCTTTCACGTGGGAACATTTGCTGTCTTTGGCCCTGGCGATCACTTTGTACTTAGCCATCTTTCCTCCGTTTTCATCCCCATTTCATTAGGACGCAGATTGGCGCAGATAAACGCGGAAAAATATCTTTTATATATAACCCCAAAAACAGTGCTTTGGAGCTACAATCTTTATATTGCGCTTTTTATAAGAGCATGGAATTCACTTTTCAGATTGCTTATTCGCAGGCTAAAGCCTGCGCTTACCAGGTCTATACAAATTCAGGCATTTTTTGGGTTTATTATATCCTGAAAATCTGCGTTTACCCTGTCAGCTACTATTTAACGGGGTGAATCTGCGTCCAAAAAAATCCGTTACTCCACTTCCAAAATCATCTCGATCTCCACCGGGATTCCATTGGGGAGAGATTGCATGCCAACGGCCGAGCGGGCATGCTTCCCCGCTTCTCCGAAGACCTCGACCAGCAAATCCGAAGCTCCGTTGATCACCTTGGGTTGGTCTTTAAAATCTTCTATGCAATTGACCATTCCTAAGAGCTTGACCACGCGTTTGACTTTATCCAGATCACCTAAGGTAGCTTTGACCGAAGCCAAACAATTCAGAGCCACGTTGCGGGCTGTTTTGTATCCCTCTTCGATAGTTAACTCTTTTCCGAGTTTTCCGGAGAGAATGGTCTTGCCATCGTTGTAAGGTCCGTGTCCCGAGACAAAAAGAAGCTTCCCAGTTCTAACAGCAGGCACATAATTAGCCACCGGCTTGGGCGCTTCGGGTAACGAAATCCGTAGATCTTTCAATTTCTTCTCGGCATTCATCGAAATCCCCCTTTCTTTCTATTCTGCAAGGCATAGATAAAAATATCTTTTTTACCTCTTAATGTCAATAAATCTTACCCCCTTACTACCCTCGAATTGCTTCAATAAATATTACTCTGAGGCCGCATAAAAAACGATCGTCCCTCTTTTCACAGGGCGTCCCTTTTTTCATTTTTTCTTCAGAAATGCTTGGCGCATTTATCATCCGCCAAGAAATTTTCATGAAACAAGTTCTGCGCATCTGCTCAAACGATATTTTTTTTAATTTTTTAGTTATTCACTCATTATTTAGGATAAATTTGGAGCGCTTCGAGAAAGCGGGAAACGAGGTTATATGCCGCGATTGTGGCAGTGAGTTCTACAAGTTGTTGATCATTGAAGTGCTCGCGGAGAGCGCAAAAGATTTCTTCCGGCACATGGATTTCCTTTGTCATATTGTCCGCATAAGCAAGCACCGCCCGCTCGCGGCTGTCGAACAAACTTGATTCGCGCCAATTCGATAGGGATTCAATCTGATCCTGGCTGAGACCTTCCTTTAAAGCAAAGGGAATATGGGCCTGATATTCGTAACTGGCCCTATTAAGGATACCCACCCTAAGGATTGCCAACTCACGTAGTTTGCCACATAGTTGACATTGCTGGCGAATTGCCGTCAAAAGCTGGAGCCAGCCCGCTGCAATAGGCGGGCTATACAACAACATCTTGTATGGATCTGGTAGCTGCCCACCGCGCTCGGCGCGGATCTGCGCGATGAGTCCTGATAGCTCGGGATGGTCCTGTTCTTCAATGTATGGTAGGCGGGCCATATCTACTCCTTTCTGGGGCAGTAAATTAAAGGGGAAAATCCCCTCGGCCCCCTTTCCTAAATGTAAGGAAATGGGGGACTCTGAATTTTTTCTCTGTTTTTTGCCCCTTGCCCAATCCCTTAGTTTTTCATGAATTCATTGTTTGTTTTTCTTCTCCCCTCCTTGTCTTGGGTCAGCCGCAAAGGAGCCTCGCCAATCATCAGAAGGCCTCGAATCTTCCATAGGAGAAGTCCGGACTTGAACCCTTTTTAGAAAAGTCCGTTGCGGAATCAAAGCTGCAGGTTTAAGGAAAGTCATTTCCCGCCGATTTAGCCTGAGGATGATGGATAGACATCAAAAAAAGCAGAGCCTTCTCTAATCCTGCCTTCGTTATTTAACTCCCTAACCCAGTTATTATTTTCTTTTTGATGGCCTCTGCGGGATCTGAGGCATCTCAAACTTCTGTGGTGTTTCCGTAATCAGGGTCTTTGCTCCAGTCCCATATCCAACAAGCACCATCTCAAGGTCTTGCGAAACGGATTTTACCATCCCATAAGGAGCAATATCTTTATAAACCCAAGTATCGACCACTGTTTGTCCATCTTGGTATTGTATATGTTGGCTCTTAAATGTTCCCGCAGGAACCTTAATCGATTCTGTCCCCTTATCCGTAATCTTTCCTTTTTGTTCCTGCCCTTTAGTAGCCTTAGCCTGCATCATCTGCACGGGCATCTCCATAGCCGGTTCATTACCGCCCTTGAAAATCATTCTCTTAATATTATTCGAGTCATCCGGAGATCCAGAGACAAGCATCTTAGTTATAACCCGTCCTTCCCGCTTTGTTTCTATGACCGTTTCATACCAGTATGCGTCTCCCTCTTTCCCAACAATGGCAATTTTCATCTTTGTAGGTGCCTCACCCTTTGTCGTCATTTGGTACTCTGACCACCCCCCTACCACTGGCTTAAAGTCAGCATAAAATTTGGGGCCTTTGTCCTTTCCAAGCTGGGCGTAAGATAATTGGACAAAAAACAAAACCAATAGAACGGAAACAGCAAAACTCAATTTTCTCATATCGATCCTCCTTTAAAATTAGGGTTGAACCTCTTCCAAGGTATATTCTGATTATTGTTCAATCCATTCCACACGACGATTCTTCGCCCGCCCTTCTTCTGTTTTATTGGAGGTCACAGGTGCCAATGGACCTACCCCATAGGATTTAAGCCTATTTAGATTCCATCCGGAAACTCCCTCTCCCCTCGCGGGAGAGGGGCGGGGGATTAATCAGCCCACGCCTGAGAAAGCTTCATATTATAATCTAACCCTCCAACATTATCCGTATGCCCCACGACATATATTTTGAGGTTCGGATTTTCTGCAAGGAGTTTGGTAATCTCTTTGAGGGCGGGGTCAGATTCAGACTTCACATCTGCCTTTCTATTTTCCTTTTTCATAATATCCTCCTCCTTTTTTTATAAGAGTATTTTTAAATGGAGAAGGTTCAGACATAAAAAAACCCCACTCCTCTGCCTGCGGGGGAACTGGGGGACTGCCTCGGCTCCCGGCTTTATTTTTTCATTTGTTTTTGGTGATTTCGAGCTGGAATCCGCCCATTTGCTCCTGCATAGCCAGATAATTAACCACGGATACGCCGCCCAGCGTAGCTGAATATTCGCTATTAATACCTGCCTTCTTCAAAGCTGCGATGACCTCATCGTAGTCGGCCTGCCTACCGAAACTCAGATGTTGGATACCATTTCCATACTTGTCTAAGAACTTACGGTGGCAGCTCGGACCCGATGCAGGCTTGAGCAATTCAAACTGGATGTCCCCTAAGTAGGCAAAAGCGGCATCATTATGGAGCCCAGGCATTCCTTCCGGGGGCACAGGTTTTTCGTCCAAGAAGGCATCGGTCTTTTTAGCGATCGGCGCAATCCTCCAGGGCCCGATCCCCAAAAGTTGCCAGTAGCGCTTGGCGGCTTTCTGCTCATCTTTGAGTACAATGCCGACTTGGGTGATCCTCTTCCCGCCGGAGAAAAGAGGTTTGTCCATGTTTATGATGCTGGGCCCTCTGTACTCATTAACCAGGGTCAACTGAATATTACTTTCCGTATCTTTCCAAGCAGGACTGATCAACTCGATATAGCATCCCAGATCTTCAACCGTATCCAGGATTGTAAAAGTGGTTGTCTTCCCCAAGCGCCCTTGCATCTCAATGGCGACGCCTGCCTTCTTCAAGGCTTCGACGATCTTGTCATGATCTAATACCGTACCCAGACTGATGTAGTGAAAACCTTCCCCATACTTCTGCAAAAACTCCATATAGGTGCTGGGACCGCTAATCGGCTGGAGAAGTTTAAAGGAACGCCCTCCCATATGGGCAATGGCGACCTTAATAAGACATTCAGCGTCCTCGAGGGACTTATCGTGCAAGATAATCCCTTTCGGCTTGAAATCATAGAATTTCCAGGGGCTCATACCGAAGACCTCGGAAAAACGCTTGGCTACCTTCTCCACATCTTTGACCACCAAGCCGAACTGAACGATTTTCTCCGCTGACAAATTTACAACAGGTTTTACAGGCTCTTGAGCCCCGGTTGTGCCCATAATGAATTTTGATGGCTTCGTAAAAAGTCCATCTGCGGCGTTGCGC